>JAUVIT010000194.1 GCA_030592605.1 Bacteroidota bacterium | reverse complement strand
TCTTGCTGAGTACATCACTGAACATCCTTGCTTTTAGCAGTTTCTGCATGGAGTAGTAGACCCCGGCAAAGATGGCATTGCCCACAAAGGCAAAGATCACCGCATTTGTATGCAGGGGTCGCATTCTGCCAAAGGAGGTGTACTCTATGCCAAAATTAAAGACCGGGAAAGCAAGCTGCAATGCAATCAGGATGCCCACCAGAACAGCCACGACCCCCCATATAATGGTGGCAAGTATAAAATACTTTACAATCTTGTTATCGTAATAGAATTTCTGATTTTCCATAGCTTCAGGTCTAATTTCATTTGTCGATAGGATCAACCTGCTCCTCAGGCTCTATTATATCGTCATCAAACAACATTCGTCTTGGTGGAGTCTCGTTGTCATCGAACTGTCCGTCCCGGACAGCCCAGATAAAGGCACCCAGAAAAATAAGTGCGGCAAGCAAAGAAACTCCTATCAAGAGATAAAAAATATTCATTTGATGCAAGATTATAGGGAGCGGCTATATTTTTTAATTTTCACAATCTGAACGATTACATATATAATGACCATCCATGCTCCTCCTGCTGACAGGAGATAGGAGATGAGCACCCATAGAGAAACGTTGCTATTGGTGGACCACAAGACCCCTTTCCGGATCAGTCCGGGAACCTCTTTGGGACTTCCTACCAGGGCATTGTCTAGAATGACCTCAGCGGCCTCATACTCCTCCGAGAGCGAAACAACCAAAGAGATATATCCCTGTTCATCGCCCATGGTATTAGCCGGAATGGTGTAGATGGCTCTTCCCTGATCGTTGGTTTCAGCCTCCCCGATCTTCATGTTTCCAAATGCCTTTTTGGCACTAATGGTGACAGGAGCATTTAAGAGGGGGACATATCCCGCATTGGCATCTTCAAATTCAGCCATTATGTCAACTGAACCCTGGGCTTCATTGACCGAAGCCAGTAGTTTTGCCTTTACAGGCGGCAAAACGAGAAGCACTTGCTCGCGCCCTGGACTGTAATTTTGAATGAAGTTCACCAGTAACCAGCGATCGTTTTCCGAAATTGTGGATCCGAAAGGAGGCATGACCCCTTTCCCGTTGGTGATCTTATAAAACAGAGCACCTTCGCTATTGGCCTGCATTTTTTCCGATGCTATATCAACCGGAACAGGAAGCAGTGCCAGCGGGTTGTTTTTACCCGGATCGCCGTGACAGGACTTGCAGTTCTTTGTATAGATGGCTTTCCCCAGCTTTACGTTCTCAAGGGTGTATTCGGATGGGTTGGAGGTGGCAGCCTCTTTCTCAGGCACAAGCCATTCCTGACCCTGAACCGGTAGAGCCAGCATCATCAAAACACCTGCTGCTATTATATTTTTCAGTCTGTTCATGGTCATATAACTTATTGGGAGTTTGACTTTTCTGAGAGGTACTTTTTGTCGATCCCCTGTTCTTCGGCTACTTCCCATATGGTAATAACAGGGAAAAGCTTTGCCAGGATCGAAATAATAAGCAATGCTGCAAAAAATGAAAAGAGCATGATCATCATTTCGGTACTGGTGGGTTTATAGTGGTGGAAGCTATCAGGAACGTTCTGGACTGGCAGAAAGGGATGCTCCATGGTGGGGATCACAATCAGGAAGCGTTTGAACCAGGCTGAAAGCAGGATCACCACCGAAATGAGTGAAAGGGGCAGTGGTTTTCTGAAAAACTTTAACTGGATAAGCAGAATAGGGAGCAAAAGTCCTACAATTTGCGCAAACCAGAACATAAAGGCATACCCCCCCGAGAAAAGGGTTTTCAGATGCACTCCTTCGGCCAGCTTCATCTTGTATACCGGCACGAAGAATTCATTGATATTGAAGTAGAGGTAGACCAGGCTGACAAGGACCAGGAGTTTACCCATCCTATCGAAATGCATATCTGTATAATAGTCTTTTAGTCCATACCTTAAACGATATACATACATCAGGATGATTAAGGCACCGCAACCCGCCACAAAGGCACCCGCCACAAAGTAGGGGCCAAAGATGGTGCTGTCCCAGCCGGGTCGCAAGGTGGCTGCAAAGAGCCAGGAAGTGACCGTATGGATGGAGAGGCCCACCGGTATGATCAGGATCATCAGCACACGCAGGGCATGGTATGCGGTTTTATACTGCTTATCATTTCCATGCCACCCCAGAGCCAGCACTTTATAAAGCTTTCTCTTCCATGTTGGGAGCTCCGGGCCCATTCGTTCATGCATTAAGGCCAGGTCCGGGATCAATGGGATATAGAAAAGGAGCACAGAAATGGCCAGGTAGGTGGATACTACCGTTAGGTCCCAGATTATGGGAGAAGCGAACCTTCCGTGAAGAAAGACATTAAGCAGCCTGTCGGGCCGTCCCATATCCATCACAATAATTATGCCCGCCAGGGCCACAGCAGCAATGGCAATCTGCTCGGCTGCTCGTGAGACGGGTTTAGCCCAGCTGATTTTCAGCAATTGCAGCACCGAGCTGATCAAGAGACCAACCAGGCTGATGGCCACAAAGAAGACAAAATTGGCGATATACAATCCCCACGATACATAATCGCTCATTCCGGTGACCCCGAGTCCGTTTCTTATCTGGAGGGTCCAGCCCCAGAGTCCCACACCCGCAAACATGATCAGGATAAAGAACCAGAACCGGGTAAGCTCATCTTTGAGCGTGATGGAGCGCGTGAGGTCGGAAACAATTTTATTCAGTGCTTTCCTGGACTCTTCAGGAGATTCAATTTTTTGCATGTATCTGATTTAAGGTAAGTGTTATGAATGGTCTCCTTCAATGGGGGATGCCACCTGGCCCTTTGGGGGCAGGTAGTATACCCTGGGCCGGGTTCCAAGCTCTTTCATCAGTGTATAGGCAGCCCCATCCTTCACCAGTTTACTGAAAGAAACCGTCTCTTTGGTGGTGCCATTGGTCACGGCATCTTCGTTCTTATCACCAAACCAGTAGACACCGTTTGGGCAGGCAGAAACGCAGGAAGGAAGCTGTCCCTCTCTTAAACGGTCGGCGCTGAAGAGGCATTTGGTAATGGTTCCCTTTTTCTGGGGAACGTTGGCCTCGATATTATAGGTAACCCCTTCGTATTTCTCAGCATCGCGCGGTTCCTTCCAGTTAAATACCCTGGCAGAATAGGGACAGGCGGCCACGCAAATCTGCAACCGATACAACGTTCGTTATCGATCAGCACAATACCATCTTCGCGTTTGAAAGTAGCATTAACCGGGCATACCTTTGTACATGGAGGATTGTCGCAATGGAGGCAGGGCTTTGGCATAAAGTAGGGAGCTGTATCCTCTGAATCCTGCATCTGAAGTACATTGATATGGTGCTGCTCGGGCCTGAGCTGGTGGTGACTCTGACATGCTTTCATGCATTCACGTGCATTCCGGCATTTGGAAAGGTCGATAACCATCACCCAGCTTCTTCCGGGGAGTCCTTTTCTTCCCCTTTTTTGATTTTCCGTGAGCGAAGGTAGCTCTGCGGGCTTTAGTTGTGAACGATCTACCACAACCAGCTCTCCGCTGGATGTGAGCAGGGTAATCTTATCGCCAGTAACCTCTTCTACCCGGTTGCAGGAGCTTAAGAGGCTCCCACCGCCTAAAACACCCGCTGCACCTACAGATGCTCCCAGCGCTTTCATGAAATTTCTACGAGTCTTCTTCTCCATTATAGATTTGTTTTTGAATCTCAATTTCAGATTTGAAAATAGCCTATATGATGTTCAGAATCAATCTAAATATCTCCATATTTACATGCTTTCTAAGTGCATGTTATTCACTATAGTGAGCAAGCTCTTTTGTTTGCCATTGCATTATTTCACTACTTTTGGAATTATAATCTCAAAAGCCTCATATATGAATCGTTTTTTTAAGTCTACCATAAGTATTATGCTGCTTGTCTTCCTGGCATCTTCATGTACCTCACATAAGCGGACTATCTCAGAACTTAACGAGTTTCTCAACTCCCTGCAGTTAAAGTATGCACCTGACAATCGCATCGAATTATGGGAGGTTTCTGTTCAGGCTGAACAGGGCAAAGTGCAAATCACTGGGAATTTGACCAGCAGTGAAGCCTATAATGCTGTTGCTCAGGCGGTGAGCCAGCAATTTCCAGAGGTAAACAATCAATTGGTATTGCTTCCTGTGGATGGGAACGGAGAGCTGGTGAATGCTCTGGTCAATAATTCTGTAATTCATTTACGAAGAGAGCCCAGCAGCACAAAGGAGCTTATAACCCAGTCTCTCCTGGGTACTCCGGTCCGGATTTTGAAAACGGAAGGAGGAAAGAGCCTGATCCAGGTTCCGGACGGATATATCGGGTGGGTGAATACAGCTGAGGTGCATCTTCTCGATCAAGAGGGATTGACTGCTTACAGGGAAGCAGAAAAGCTTGTATACAATGCCCAGTATGGCCTGTCTTACAGTGAGCCCAATGAGGAATCCATGCCGGTGACCGACCTGGTGATTGGGAACATACTTAGCAAAGTTTCGGAGGAGTCAGGATTTACCAAGGTGAGCTACCCCGATGGACGCCTGGGTTGGGTGAAGAGCAGTGAATTGATCCCGGCCGAGGAGGTATTTTACAAGACTACTCTGAAAGAGAATCTGGTTCAAACGGCCCTGAAATATCATGGAATCCCCTATCTCTGGGGAGGAACCTCGTCGAAGAATATAGATTGCAGTGGACTGGTCTGTAATGTCTATTTTATGAACGGAATCCTGCTTCCCAGGGATGCAGATATGCAGGCTTTAATCGGGAAGGAACTTAGCACATCCATGGCCCCGGACGGACTGGAGCCGGGTGATCTGCTTTTCTTTGGCAGGAAGGCTACTGAAGA
>JAUVIT010000138.1 GCA_030592605.1 Bacteroidota bacterium | reverse complement strand
TCATATGAGCTACAAATCTCGTGGAGTGTACAACGAAGTTGAAAACTGGTTTACGGAAAAGGAGCCGGGGCTAACTCTTTGGCGAACCGAAAACTATTTCCGTTTCGGGGGTGTCATGATGCTGATGGTACCCTTTATGAAAAATGCATTCATTCACAATACCATGTTGAATATGGACCGCTTTAAACTTTTTGTAGAAAACCCTGAGAATTTTTAACTTCAATAAACAATTGCGCAAGCTAACAAAACAACAAGCATGAAAAAGATATTACTGATCCTATCGATCGTTATGACAAGCCTTACATTCTACGCACAGGATGAGGTAGATGCCGATACACTTTGGAAATTCAGCGGAACCACCTCCCTGAACATATCGCAACTTTCACTTACCAACTGGGCTGCGGGGGGAGATAACAGTCTTTCAGGAAATGCCCTGATCAATCTGTCTGCCAACTATGCCACTGAAAAAACCAGCTGGGAAAACAAACTGATTCTGGGATTTGGCCTGATCAAACAGGGCGATGATCCCATGCGCAAGAGTGATGACCAAATTGATTTTGCATCAAAACTGGGACTGAAAGCCACAGAGAAGTGGTTTTATACCGCTCTGCTAGGATTCAACACACAGTTTGCAGAAGGCTATGACAGGCCCGGAGAGGATGACCGCTTGAAGATCTCCAATTTTATGGCTCCAGGATATCTGAGCTTCTCCCTGGGTATGGATTATAAACCTTCAGAGGTATTCTCTCTTTTCCTCTCTCCTCTCTCGTCCAAATTCACCTTTGTATTAGACGAAGATCTTTCTGATCAGGGCACCTTCGGACTTGATCCGGGACAAAAAACCAGGGGCGAGCTGGGTGCATATATTAAGATGACATTCAAGAAGGAGATATTGAAAAATGTGACCCTGGATACCAAAATCGATTTCTTTTCCAACTACCTGGACCATCCACAATACGTTGATGTCAACTGGAATCTGCTGCTAAGTTTTAAGGTGAATGAATACCTTTCGGCATCTTTACTGACCCAGCTGATCTATGATTACGATATCAAGTTTGGGGAGGATACCACAGGCGATGGTGAATACGATACCTTTAGTGAGAAGGTGCAGTTTAAAGAGCTCTTTGGACTTGGGCTCACCTACTCTTTTTAATCTGAATTACTCATATAGCTAAGTATTTGATTGCGTGCGCCTTCCTGTAATTTGATCTAAATAAAAAGAAGAAGCGGGACCATGATCATTTGCCAGTGGTCTGGCTTAGGCATATCTTTATTCCATCAATTCGCAATTTTTGCGATTGTTATTTAGAAGGGGTAAGAGATTAGGCTCACTGATCCCCTGGCAACCCGCCACCAGGCGAAGGTGCCACAACCTAACCCGAAAGGGAGATAATAACAAAATATTAAAGCATGAAAAAAAGTACGAGTACCTGTCTGTTACTGCCTATGGGAATGGGTAGGAAGTTAATAGTTTAACATATTAACTTATTAACTGTTATCCTACTAGTCTATTCATCTTATTTTCTTTTTACAGATAAAAAATTAATTGTCATGAGTACATACAAAAATTTCGAGACCCTGCAGGTTCATGCAGGACATAAGCCCGATTCAGCCACCAATGCACGGGCGGTTCCCATCTACCAGACCACCTCCTACACCTTTAATAGCTCAGAACACGGAGCCAATCTCTTTGCACTGAAAGAGTTTGGAAACATCTATTCCCGGATTATGAATCCCACTAATGATGTTTTCGAGCAGCGGGTTGCAGCCCTTGAAGGGGGAGTGGCAGCGTTGGCTGTTGCGTCCGGACATGCCGCACAGTTTCTCACCTTCAGCACCATCCTTCAATCGGGCGATAACATTGTAAGCAGTCCCTATCTCTACGGGGGTACTTATAACCAGTTCAGGGTGACCTTTAAGAACTATAACTGGGATGCAAGATTTGCAGCATCGCTGGAGGTGGAAGATTTTGAAAAGCTGATTGATGACAAAACCAAAGCACTCTACCTGGAGACCATTGGAAATCCCGGATTCAATATACCTGACTTTGACAAGTTTGCTGCTCTGGCCAAAAAGCATGATATCCCGCTTGTGGTTGACAATACTTTTGCTGCAGCTGGTTATCTCTTCAGACCCATTGAACACGGTGCAGCCATCGTGGTAGAATCCGCCACCAAGTGGATTGGTGGACACGGCAGCTCCATTGGAGGGGTCATTGTTGACAGCGGAAACTACAACTGGGGAAATGGAAAATTCCCACAATTCACAGAGCCCAGCGAAGGCTACCAGGGCTTAAAATTCTGGGAGACCTTTGGCAGTGGAAGCCCCTTCGGGAATATTGCTTTTATTATCAAGGCCCGTGTGGAAGGCCTGCGTGACCTGGGGCCGAGCCAGAGTCCCTTCAACTCCTTCCTGTTTGTACAGGGACTTGAGACACTCTCCCTTCGGGTCGAAAGACATGTGGAAAATACACTGGCACTGGCCAGGTGGCTGCAGAAACATCCGAAAGTGGACCAGGTACATTATCCCGGACTGGAAGATAGTCCACATCACAAACTGGCAAAAAAATATCTGCCTCGTGGTGCCGGTGGTGTCCTATCCTTCACCACAAAAGGAAAGAAGGAAGAAGCCATCCGGCTGGTTGATAATCTGAAACTGGTAAGTCACCTGGCCAATCTGGGCGATGTTAAAACACTGATCATCCAACCTGCCGCAACCACACACCAGCAATTGTCAGAGGAGGCCCAGATTGCAGCCGGTGTCTCCCCCACCCTGCTTAGGGTGTCGGTCGGCATAGAGCATATTGACGACATCATTGCCGATTTTGAACAGGCCTTCGAAGCGTAGTGGCAGCTCTCTAAAAATGCGTAATTTTGCAGTACTATGACAAACAAAAGCGGGAAAGATATTGCCAGGCTGTTGAAGGAACGTGTCCTATTGCTGGATGGGGCCATGGGTACCATGATCCAGCGCTATAAACTCAGCGAAGAGGACTATCGCGGAGAGCGTTTTAAGCACCATCCATGTGATCTGAAAGGTAACAATGATTTGCTCTCACTCACCAGGCCTGATGTGATCGGCGAGATCCACAGGGCTTACCTGGAGGCTGGATCGGACATTATTGAAACCAACACCTTTAATGCAACTTCCATTTCCCAGGCCGATTACCAGGCCGAAGCGCTGGTTTATGAGATTAACTTTGAATCGGCCCGGATAGCTGCAGAAGCCGCCACTGCTTTCAGTCAGCTTACACCAGACAAACCAAGGTTTGTTGCAGGCTCTATTGGTCCAACCAACAAAACCACCTCCCTTTCTCCTGATGTAAATGATCCGGGTAAGCGGGCCATCACCTTCGATGAGATGAAAGAGGCCTATAAAGAACAGGTAAAAGGACTGGTGGAAGGAGGTGCAGACCTACTGTTGGTGGAGACTGTTTTTGATACATTAAATGCCAAAGCGGCCCTGATGGGAATAGAAGAGTACCTGGAATCGGCCGGCACTTATATTCCGGTGATGGTAAGTGGAACCATTACCGATGCCAGCGGGCGAACCCTTTCGGGACAGACCCTGGAGGCATTTATGCACTCCCTGAGTCATGTGAAGCTACTCTCCATTGGTCTGAACTGCTCCTTGGGTGCCAAAGAGATACGCCCCTACCTGAAAGAAATGGCAGAGAAGTCAAGCTTTTTCACTTCGGTACATCCCAATGCAGGTTTACCCAACCAATTCGGGGAGTATGACGAATCGCCCGAAGATATGTCGAAGCTGATCAAGGAATTTATCGACTCCGGATTTGTAAATATCGTGGGAGGGTGCTGCGGAACCACACCTGAGCATATCAGGGCATTTGCAGCCCTGACCGAGGAGGTGAAGATCCGGCGGCCGGCCGCAGCTGTACCCGGACTGACCCTGAGTGGTCTGGAGGCCCTTACTGCTTTTGAAGGATCCAATTTCATCAATATCGGGGAGCGATGCAATGTGGCCGGAAGCCGGAAGTTTGCTCGCCTGATCCGTGAAAAAAAATATGACGAGACCCTTGAGATAGCTCGCAGACAGGTGGAAGATGGCGCACAGATCCTGGACATTAACCTGGATGATGCCATGTTGGATGCGGAGCATGAGATGCATACCTTCCTGAATCTTTTGCTGGCTGAACCTGAAATTTCCAAGGTTCCTCTTATGATCGACTCTTCTAAATTTGCAGTCATAGAGACAGGCCTGAAATGCATCCAGGGCAAGGCAATGGTCAACTCCATCAGTCTGAAAGAAGGCGAGAAACAATTCCTGGAACATGCCCGCCTTATCAGAGCTTACGGGGCCGCTGTTATTGTTATGGCCTTTGATGAACAGGGTCAGGCCGACAGCTATGAAAGACGCATTGAAATCTGTGAAAGAGCCTATAAACTGCTTACAGAAAAGCTCCAGTTCCCACCTGGTGATATAGTCTTTGATCCGAATGTCCTGACCATCGGTACAGGTATTGAGGAGCATAATAATTATGCAGTGGACTTTATAAATACCACCCGGTGGATCAAGGCAAACCTGCCTTATGCCAGAGTTAGTGGAGGTATAAGCAACCTCTCCTTCGCCTTCAGGGGGAACAATGTGGTCAGGGAAGCCATACACTCTGTTTTCCTCTACCATGCCATCCGGGCCGGTCTCGATATGGGTATCGTGAATCCCGGCATGCTCCAGGTATATGATGAAATCCCGGCTGAATTTCTGGAATACACCGAGGACCTGGTACTAAATCGCCGGCCCGATGCTACAGAGCGGATTATCGAATACTCTTCCACCCTGGAAGAGGTGGAGAAAGTGGAGGAACGAAAGGATCTCTGGCGGGACGAAGCGGTGGAAGAGCGTCTAAAACATGCCATGATAAAGGGAATCGCAGATCATGTTGAAGCAGATGCACTTGAGGCTCATAAGATCTACGGTCTGGGTCTGAAGGTTATTGAAGGTCCGCTGATGGCCGGGATGAATGTTGTGGGTGATCTTTTTGGGGAGGGAAAAATGTTCCTGCCCCAGGTGGTCAAGAGTGCCCGGGTCATGAAGCGTGCTGTTGCTACCCTGCTCCCATTTATCGAAGAGGAGAAAGCCAGCGGAGACTCCGGCGAAAGTACTTCTGCCGGAAAAATATTGATGGCCACTGTAAAAGGGGATGTGCACGACATTGGTAAAAATATTGTAGCAGTGGTACTTGGGTGCAATAATTATGAAGTGATTGATCTTGGTGTGATGGTGAGCACCGAGAAGATCCTGGATGAAGCTGTAAAGCAAAAAGCGGATATTGTGGGACTCTCCGGATTAATTACACCCTCACTGGAAGAAATGATCTATGTGGCTTCAGAGATGAAGCGTCGCAACATGAAACAGCCCTTGCTCATCGGGGGAGCCACCACCTCCAAGATTCATACTTCTGTTAAAATAGAGCCCGCATACGACCAAGCCGTAATCCACGTGAAAGATGCTTCCCGGAGCGTGGCTGTGGTTAGTGCACTATTGTCGCCCCACCAACAGGAGAATTATATCAATGGGGTTCGGGATGAGTATAGAAAGCTAAGAGATTCTTATGCCGATGCAAGCAGAGATATTAAGTACCTCTCCCTGGAGGAGGCCAGAAAGAATGCTCTCAAGCTGGACTGGAAATCTGATAACATTTTTTTTCCCGAAAAGACCGGACTGATAAGCCTCACTGACTTTCCCATAGAGACGATATCCAAATACATCAATTGGATCTTCTTTTTTACCACCTGGGAGCTAAGGGGAAAATTCCCTGATATTTTTGAGCACCCTGATTACGGAACCGAAGCCAGGAAGCTTTATGATGATGCCCGGGAGATGCTTCAAAAAATCATTCATGAAAAATGGCTTACTGCAAATGCTGTTTATTGCATCTTCCCGGCCAATTCAGAGGGAGATGATCTGGTGGTCTATGAGTCGGAAGACCGGGAAAGCACCCTGGC
>JAUVIT010000156.1 GCA_030592605.1 Bacteroidota bacterium | reverse complement strand
GGTATCCAAAGCCTTCGGCCATCATGTTCAAACCGTTCCCGAGTCCAAATGTATAGTCCATCCCGGCATTCAACATGCTCTTATAATCAAAGCTTGTGTAGCTGAAATCCTGCTTGCTCAGGCTCATTTCAGCCCAGATGCCCACGGCCAGGTCCATTTTAAAATCCAGTCCGATCCTGTTTTCGGGGGAAGTTTCCCCAAGGGTGATGGAGTCGGGCAGGACCGGCCCGGGATCAGCAATCCGGTGGTGGTAGCTGGCTGCTATCTCACCTGTAAAAAGAGGTAGCTGCACCCGTCCGCCATATTCTATGCTATTCTTCTCGGAGGGAATGACCTCCCATCCTTTGACTTTATCGTCACCATACAGGCCCCATAGCCATATGTTGGCATTATTGAGAAAGTAATAGCGGGCCAGCAATCCATAGACCCCGTCTGTAAGCTGAAGCGGATCGCGGGGGTCGATTCGGTCGAACCACATCAGGGGACGAAACATCTGGGCTGATCCGAAATTGATCTTCTGCAATCCGGCCCTCAGTTCAAACTGGTCGCCCGAAAACTTCACCCACATGCGGTAAGGAGAGATATCCCCGTCAAGTTCAATGGAATCACCGTTGTAAATTCCGCTGCCCCAGAGGTTGACTGAAAACTCTCCTTCAATGCTGTATTGTCCTGCAGGAAGCGTAAAGTTCAGCTCGGGGATGTAACGGAGTCCGGTCTGCGCCTGAAAAGGCTCGGCAGGATTCAGAGTGGTCCATCCAATGGCCTGACCTTTGAATCCCAGCGACTGCCCTTCAAGCTTTCCTGAGAATTTGCTTATAATCAGGCAGGAGATAAGTGCTGCACCATATTTTAATACAATATTTTTCATTGGTGTGTATCCCTGTTCAGGATTCCGTAAAAAAGAAAATTAGTGATCTCCATCACCAGGTCCTGCGGTTCGTCATACATATTCAGCAAGGTATCTTCCTGTGCCATTTCTATCAAATGGTTCATCACGTACATGATAAATTCGATCTTCAGGTCTTGTCTGATATCTCCATTTTCCTGGGCTTTCCTGAAATCATCCAAAAACATTTGCATGCTCTCGCCTGATAGTTGCTCGAGGTAGCTGATCAGTTCAGGATCGCCACTCTGTACATAATCCTTGAAAAATTCGCTGCTCATATTTTCAATCTGATCCTTCTTAAGATGGATCAAAGCCACGACCTTTTCCGGGTAGGGGAGATCGCTGGACATTATGTTTTTGTATTTCTCCAGTGAAACACTGAGTATGCCATCCATGATGGTCTTCACCAGATCGATTTTATTAGTGAAGAATTTATAAAAGGTCATTTTACTTACACCGGCTTTCTTGCAGATCTCCTCTATGGTCACCCGCTTAAATCCGAATTTCCAGAATAGGTCTTTTCCAGTCTTTAGAATCTGTTCCCTTTTGGGATTATACTCTGCGCCCATAACTGTACGAAATAAGTAACATGAAGCATAATTCGTACAAATATAAGGTAAAAAGTATACGATTGTCAAGAAAAATCATAAAAATCGTACACTTAGGCATAAAAAAAATCCCTGTCCGAAACATATCAGACAGGGATTCAGTGATTTAACTATCCTGGTTTAATCTCCGCTTTTCCCATAGTTGGGCAGCACCCGGGCACTTGGATCATTTACATCGCAGTTTTCCCATTCCTTATTGGGCATCCAGAAATCGGCAACGGTCTTTGAGCGTCCGGGGAAATGCGACTCGAATATATCCCGATACATCAGTGATTCTTTGGAGATGGGAGTAGCGTGGGTGTATTTGAGCTCAGCATCCATCAGGTCGTCGTCGTTATACATCTCTTCTGCATAGGCTTTCAGGTTATCCACCACACTGTGACCCACTGCATCGGAGAAAGCTGCTTTCTCTCTGTAAAGGATGTCGTGGGGAAGATAATCCCCTTCAAAAGCCATACGCAGAATGTATTTCCCAACCCCGGTAAAATTCATCTTCTTCTCCGCTGGGATGCTCATCACATACTTCACAAAATCAAGATCCCCGAAAGGCACTCTGGCCTCTAGTCCGTTGGATGAGATGCTGCGGTCGGCCCGAAGTACATCATACATATAAATCTCCTTCAGGCGTTTCTCAGCTTCTTCCTGAAAAGCTGTGGGCGAGGGAGCAAAGTCGGTATACTTGTACCCGAAGATCTCATCACTGATCTCACCGGTCATCAGCACCTTGATATCGGTATTTTCGCTAATGTATTTGCTCACCAGAAACATTCCCATGGAGGCCCTGATGGTGGTGATATCGTAAGTTTCAATGTTGTAGATCAGGGTGCTCAATGTGTCAAAAATATCCTGTTTGGTAAAGAGTACTTCTGTATGATCAGCGCCCAGGTAATCGGCAGCAATGCGTGCATATTTAGTATCGATGGGATCCTTATCGATTCCTACGGCAAAAGTCCGGATAGGCTTATCCATCATACGTGCACCAATGGCACACACCAGGCTGGAGTCCAAACCGCCACTGAGAAGGAAGCCAACAGGCACATCTGCATGCAAACGCTTCTCCACCCCTTTGGTCAACAAATCATTTATATGTGCATATATCTCTTCCATCTCGTGATCAACATATTCATCCACCTCGGCAATATCCCTGTAGGATATAAATCGTTCTCCATCGTAGATGTGTCCGGGAGGAAATGGCCTTACCACCGTACATAGTTCGCTAAGCGCCTTCATCTCACTGGCAAACATGATTTTACCATCGGAGGCATATCCGTAAAACATGGGACGAATGCCTACCGGGTCGCGGGCAGCATAGTATTTATCCACGTCGGCATCATAGAGCACACAAACAAACTCTGCATCCAGGCGGCGAGCCGTTTCTTCCATTCCCAGTTCCATAAACATGGGTATGATTACTTCACAATCGCTTTCCGATTGGAAGGTATAGCGATCACTGTACTCTTCCATCAGACTTTTGTAATTATATACCTCCCCGTTTGCAACCAGGTGAAGACCTTTGTGAATTAAGGGTTGATTTCCCTCATCAGAAGTGTCGATAATTTTCAAGCGGTGAAAGCCCATCCATCCCTTGTTGCCCAGGTCGCATGCCACTGAATTATCGGGTCCGCGGTATCTTATTTTTTGAAATTCGCTGACTACACTAAGCCGTAACATCTTGTCTCCTCCGGTATACACTGAAAATCCACACATAATATCTAGTATTAATTACAAATTCATATAAAACAGGCTCCAAATATATAAATATATAATTTAATAAAGCAAATATGTAACAAATGCTATATAAATAACCTCCTGAAGTTACAAATCGTAACAATTAACATGGAATTTAACAATTAGAATGACGATCTGAAAGGAGTCCATACCCATCCAGGTACTGTTATCTTATGCAGTACAAGGAGGAGCCCAACTGGAGTGTTAAGGCTTATAGATTAAATTCCAGCTTTTGATCTTTGGCTTTTTCTGAGGAGTAATCAACCGTGACACTGCCTTTCCCAGAAATCAGGAACTGGTATTCAAGCTTCCCGAAACCTGGTATTTGGATAAATTGAACTTGAGACTTATGTTCTTTATATAAGACCTGATTCATATGAGCATCTTTAAGCTCTCCACCTGCTGCCACATGAATCGAAGGTCCCGACACCTTTAGTATATCTTTGCGGTGTGATTTGTTCTTTATGGACTGGTAGGTCAGGCTTGGAATGGCATGCTCATTCGAAAGGCGAACCCTTACCTGGTAAAGGTCTTTTCCAATAAGCTCTTTCCCAATTAACTCCATCTTAATTTCAGGAGTTTGACCTGCTGAAAAGATGACGGCACTGGCATTTCTGTGAACCAGGTCCTGGAGCATAAATGTATGCGGCAACCTGGAACTCATTTTTGTCCACCCCCCGATCTCAATATCACCGTAAAGAGGATGATTAAATGTTGTCCATGGTTTATAAAGTTCTCCCTGGACTACATGATCGTTGAATTGCATTCGCTGATGGTTGCTATCCTCCTTGCCCTGATCCCGGTTACGTTCACCAGGCTTTTTCAGATCCTCGTTTAGAGAATATGTTTCTGATGAAGATTGAAACAATTCCCCCACAAAACCATAGGATCCTATGATATTGCTTGTGAAACCCGTAAAGTCACCATAGGTAGCGTATAGGTCTTTCCAGAGTACTAAATATTCGTATCCCGGAGTAATCATTTCACTATTATCACCCAGGTAATCATAAACACTCAGATCGCCTGAAGGAAACTCTTGCTCATCTTTGGTGGAAGGTCCCCTCAGGAACATTCCTCCTGCGTTATGAAAGGCCCAGACCACAATCACATTGGGTCGATCAAGCAAATAGTTTGCTATTGCTTTAAGCCCTGTTCCTGAAAGTGGATAGTAACCAGCTCCCCTCTGAACGTAGTTTGGGGCCCAATTATAACCCCAATTCCGGTTTGGGTCCAGGTAACCCTCGGTATCTTCATTGATACTCCCATCGCCATCGTTATCAATTCCTTCTCTTCCAAGGAGGATCCATTCACCTTTCTCTCCGGGTTCTACCCGAACCATTAATCTTGGATCGTAGGGGTCGGTGCGATGGGTTCCATTGGGATCCCTCTTTCTCATATTACAGATGTTGCCATCACCATCGAGATCATCGTAAGGATCCTCATCAAACAGGCCGTCTTTGTCATCATCTTTGGGTCTGCGTATGCTTCGGTTTGAACTGGATGTATTAGCATCTTCAAAGAAATGGTACCTCCCGTCCACATTAACAATCGGAATAATATAAAAACTGTTTTTATCTACCAGCGATGTGATTTGTTCATTCTCCCCGTAGCGGGTAAGCAGTCTGTTGGCCAGATAGAGACATACTTCCCCGGCTTGAACCTCATTGCCGTGTATATTTCCATCCACATAGACTCCGGGCTTCGACAAATGGTCACCAGTATTGGGGTTTGTAATGGTAAGTGCATAAATGGCCCTAAGCTCTTCGCTGTATCCAACCAGATCAAGGGAGGTAAGTTCAGGGTATTTCTGGTGAAGCACCTGCATGGCTTCAACAAGCTGGTCGTAATTATAGTAACGGTCAAAGCGCAAGGAAACCTCAATTTCCTGTGCGGACAGGTATCCTGAAATAGTAAGCCCAAAAGCGAATAATAATATGAAGCTCTTTTTCATGATGCTATCCTCCTATTTTAATTGTTTGCAGATCGTGGCCAGCTGTAAGGCTCTCCAGCTTCAGTATGATCTTCCCTGTTTTTTCCATTTGTATGAGCAGAGTTGTTTTTACACGCGATTTTCCGCCAACACGGGAGATGGGGGTTCTTTTGTAGCCAGAAATGAATTCCACCTGCTCTCCTTCAAGAGTGAGGACTGCCGGAGCAGGCTGCATGTTCCGGCTACCCATATCTGTAGGAAAGGGAATAAATGCACGATTCTCTATCCAGATATCCAGTTGATAGATACCATTGCCCCTTTC
>JAUVIT010000177.1 GCA_030592605.1 Bacteroidota bacterium | reverse complement strand
TAAATACCGCTGTTGAGTTAGACCCTGATTTTTTTATGGCCAATTTCTGGATGTATTATATGTCCAGCAAAGAATCCAAGAAAGCTGCCGAAAAAGCATTCCAATCTGAGGCTCAGCTTAATCCAGGCGAAGAACAGGTCAGGATGGCCCTTAAATACCTTGTAGACGGACAAGAAGAAAAGGTAGTGACACATCTGCAGAACCTGGTTGACATGTATCCTTCCGATCCTCAAGCCCATAAGATTTTGTACCTCATCCAGCAAATGTATTTTAAGGACTATGAAGGAGCCATTATCTCCCTTAAGCGTGCCATCAAGGAATGTCCTGATTTCCCATTAGCATACAACCAGCTGGCTTATGCTTATATGGAACTGGAGGATTACGAAAACGCAGAAGAGGCCCTTGATAACTATATCAGACTGGCACCTGATCAGGCAAATCCCTACGATTCCAAAGGTGACTATTTTATGGCTACGAAGCAGTATGAAGAGGCTTTCGATAGTTATATGCAGGCTTTCGAGATTGATTCCTCCTCATTTGATGTGAGCAGAAAGAAGGCGAAAAAGGCCAGAATGCTGCAGCAGAAAGCATCACAATAAGAGCTATTTCTTCCACTACTTTCGTTCAAAAAAGTAACTCTTTTTCTTCTCAATATCATCGTAAGTAAAAAGCTCACCCTTTTGACTGAATGCATAGCTGAGAATGGCAAAATCTCCAATGCACATGATGTTGTGACTGAGCAGGAGGGAGGCTGAAAACAATGTGATCTGGGAGAACCAGACTGCAGTAAGCGTTATAAGCACCAGATTCATAAATACAAAAGGAATCATGGCCAGGAAGGCCAGTTCTCTTTTTGAGATGGGGAAGCGGTCGGCTGTTACATAAAAGATGAATTGTTGAAAATCTGCCCCAAACCTGATTTTGCGTGCTCCCAATATTCTGTATGCGAGCCCGTGCAGTAACTCATGTGGGGGAATCACTGCAATACTTCCGGCCAGGACACCCGCCACGATCTGCCAGAAGATCTTTCCTGCGCTTAAAGGCCCCATCCTTACACTCCACACAATATATAGAATAATGAAAAAAAGGAAGACTGCATTGATGCTGATGTAGAACAAAGGGATAATACCGCGTTTTCGGATGTTTGAGAGGACAAAAGGGATCATCTCGCTAAAATCCAGTTCCAGGATCATCCTATAGGAGGAATCCTCCTGAAGCATCTCAGCGTTCGGCTTATGCTTAGACGACTTTGATTTCGTATTTGTCATTGGTTTTCACTATTTTGGCGCGGATTTTCAAGTTTGAAAATAACAAATGAATCGTCATCAGACAAATGGGTACTTATATGCACTTGGAGCCTCGCTGGCCCTTGCTGCATCTTTTGTATTCAGTAAGTCGGCATTGAACCACCTGAGCATGTTACAGTTTGGTCTGCTCTGGTTCTCCATGGGGGTTGTTTGGAATGGCATCTGGTTCCTTCTGAGACGTGACTACAGAAATGTAAAGGAAAATGCCGGATCTAAGACAGGGGTAGCAGTCGTGATCGCTATTCTGGAGGGAGCTGCAACTGGACTTTTCTATCTGGCTATAAAGGCCATGGAAAATCCAGCGGTTGTCTCTTTTATAGGGAATATTGGCCCTGTTTTCGTTACCCTCATGGGTATTCTGCTTTTGAAAGAGCGGTTTCGTACTACACAGGTGTTCGGCATCGTCATCACCATCATTGGAATATTTGTAATTAATTTCCGGGAGGGAGGGTTTGCCGGATTTGTTGATCCCGGATCGATCTATGTTATTAGTGCAGCATTTCTTTTTTCCCTGGCCACCATTGTTGGTCGGCGAATGCACCACCTGCTGATACCGGGATATATGTCGATGATCCGCTCTTTCTTGCTGGCGGTGGTAATGGCCCTGCTGTTTTTCCGCAACGATGGCCTGGCTCCCATCTCGCTGAGTATCTGGAAAGATCTAGCCCTCGGGTCTTTGCTTGAGACCCTGATCGTGATAGTTTTCGCTTACCAGGCTCTAAAGCTCATTGAGGCTACAAAAACCTCCTTGCTAATTAGCACCAAGGGTGTATGGACGCTTGTACTGGCCTGGATCTTCCTGGGTGTGTTTCCCACCGGAGTCCAGCTGGCGGGTGGATTGCTAACACTGGTGGGGGTGTGGTTAATTACCTGGACCCGGGGTTCTGTTCATCAAGAATAAAGTCATAGGCGGTCAATCGCGAGGCTTTGCGCTTAAAATCCTCTGCCTCCCCCTGAAGGCCCTCTTTTTCATGTAATCTTGACAAGCCCATGTATCCCATGGCCCCGTAAATATCAGCAAAGGGTCCAAAGGTTTCTGCTAATTCTATGGTTTCCATATACGCCCTCCTGGCCAGGTTCACATCTCCGGATACCTTTTCAGCCAGAAAAGCACCGGCAAAGGTTCGTATCATCTCAGAATAGGGATCCTCCTGATCGGTGCTTTCCTCTAACAATTTCTGAACGAAATTATATCTGTGCTGGTGAAGCAGGATATTGATCAGGTGCCCCCTATACAAGATATTTCCGGGATAATTCCTTACAAGTCTTTCTGCATAGATCGCAGCTGAATTGAGGTCCTTTTCATAGTTAAGCTGGATCAGTGACATGAACAGAATTGCTTCAACCTTCAGGAAAACGGCATTTGAGATGGCATGATTAAGTTGTTCTAATCCCAGTTCCCGGTCCCCTTTATGCATAAATGCAAGCAAAGGTTTATAAGCCGGGTGTGCTTCCGGGTAGGCTTCGATATAGTAATTATACAGCCCTGTAGAGAAGTAGAATTCAGCAAATTCCTCTTTAAGATTGAATCCCTTCTTTGTATACCGGTACATATTTCCCAGGTCGGGTATTACCTTTCCCGATTTTCCATTATCGGCCCAGAACATGGCTTGGAAGGCTCTTCCGAAAAGATCGAAAAAAACTCCTTCCGTATAGGTCAGGGTATCTTCCCTGAGCTCTTTGGACAGATTCATGCATTGGTCCATCAAGCTGATAAATTGTGAGGAAGCCTCTGTGGATGGAGCAAGTGGGAAATTTTCCCAGTAAACGATCAATGCTTCCAGGAATAATGGTGCTGGATGATCGGGTGTAGAAGAATAGAGTTCCGCCTGGATGCTCCTGGCCTCTTCGAAAGAGAATCCATAGGTGTGTTGCAGGCAATGCTCCACTTTCTCCAGAAGATCGGGACGGTCCAGGTAGGAGACCTGTGCCTCGGCCTGGATCCAGCATAGCAATCCGATAATAGTAATGAGCAGCTGTTTCAGCATCCGACAAATATAATAATTAAAGCGTTAGCCTTTTTTAAAGGGTAATTGAGATGTTATGAAAAAGGCAGCATGTCAACTCTTTTTTTCGCACTTTTGTTATTTATTCATTGCTATATATGATTCAGATCGGAGAAAAGATCATCAGCAGGGAGCTGTTTGAGAACCATTTCATATGTCACCTGGAGAAATGTGAGGGGAATTGTTGTGTTTTTGGCGATTCAGGGGCGCCTCTAGAGGATGATGAAGCAGAAGCCCTTTCAAGGGATCTGGAGAAGATCCTTCCATACATGAGGGCAGAAGGAAAAAGAGCAGTCAGGGAGCAGGGAGCCTGGGTGATTGACAACGATGGGGATAAGGTAACTCCGTTGGTAGGCAGGGAGGAGTGTGCTTTTCTAGTTTTTGAGGATACCACCGCCCGCTGTTCCATTGAACAGGCCTATGATGAAGGAAGCATTTCATTCAGAAAGCCGGTCTCATGCCATCTTTACCCAATCAGGGTTGGAAAACTTAAGCAGGGCATCGCACTGAACTATCACCAGTGGAGCATTTGTGAGCCTGCTCGTATTCTGGGGAAGAAAGAGGGGGTTCCCGTTTTCAGGTTTCTGAAAGACCCTATTACCAGAGTTTATGGCGAGGAATTTTATGAGGAACTTGAAATTGTTTACAGGGAGCTGATAGAGAAGAAGAAAATCACTATATGACACGTAATATATAATAGACACTATGAAAGCAATTAAAGATTATGTGGAAACCCACAAGGACCGTTTCCTGGAAGAGCTGTTCGATTTGATCAGAATTCCCTCCATCTCTTCCCTGGCAGAAGCCAAAGATGATATGTCCAGAGCAGCGGATCATATTAAAGAAGCGCTGATAAAAGCAGGAGCCGATCATGCAGAGGTAAAGGAGACCACTGGATGGCCGGTGGTGTATGGACATAAAATGATCGATGAGTCCTTGCCTACCGTTTTGGTTTACGGTCACTATGATGTTCAGCCGGTGGAACCTCTGGATCTATGGGATTCCCCGCCTTTTGAGCCTGAGGTGCGCGATGGTAAGATTTTTGCCCGTGGCGCAGACGATGACAAGGGCCAGCTCTTTATGCATGTAAAGGCTTTTGAATTGATGAATGCATCAGGGACGCTTACCTGCAATGTAAAGTTTATGATTGAAGGCGAGGAGGAGATAGGTTCGCCCAGTCTGAAACAGTTTTGCAAAGAGAACAAGGAATTACTAAAGGCAGATATTATCCTGATCTCTGATACAACGATGATTGCTCAGGATATACCCTCTATTACAGTGGGCCTGCGTGGACTCAGTTACCTGGAGGTGGAAGTTACCGGTCCTAACCGTGACCTGCATTCAGGCCTCTTCGGAGGTGCGGTAGGAAATCCTGCTAACCTGCTGACTGAAATGATCGCTTCCCTGACCGATGAGAACAATCATATTACCATTCCCGGATTTTATGATGATGTACAGGAGGTTTCGGATGGCGAACGTAAGGAGATGGCCAAAGCCCCCTTCAGTCTGGAGGAGTATAAAAAAGCACTGGATATCGATGAGGTGGTTGGTGAAGCAGGATACTCGAGTAATGAACGAACAGGAATCAGGCCCAGCCTGGATGTAAATGGTATCTGGTCCGGATATACCGGAGAGGGTGCCAAAACCGTATTGCCATCCAAGGCCAATGCCAAGATTTCCATGCGACTGGTTCCCAACCAGGATTCAAAGAAAATCGATGAACTTTTTATCAAACATCTCGAAAGCATTGCTCCCAAGGGGACCAAGGTAAAGGTGAAGAGT
>JAUVIT010000264.1 GCA_030592605.1 Bacteroidota bacterium | reverse complement strand
TTGGAATGCCATAGTTTGCATGCTGAATAATGCCCGTATCATCTGTCAATCGATTGATATGCGATAGAGAAAAAAGCGGCATGGCAAGAAGATCCAGTTCGGTAACATTATTTACCGTTACACTCCGCTGTTCCTTTAGAGTATCCAAAACAACCGCCATATACTTTTCTCCTGTTTTTGGCCAGGTAATTTTCCGACCATAGTCGTACGCCTTTTTTCTAATCTCCTTAAGCACCTCAGGTTTATCCAGAAGTTCTGTTAAAGTGGAAGTAAGTCCCTTGGAATCATTGAAGTCAATGAGTCTTCCCCTTCCTTCTGCCAACAATTCCGAGGCATGCCAATAGGGTGTTGAAATAACGGCCGAACCAACTCCAATAGCATACGAAAGTGTTCCACTTGTAATTTGGGCTTCGTTCAAATATGGAGTTATGTAAATATCAGAAGCACACAAGTATTTGAACAAATCCTGTTCATCAATAAATTTATTTAGAAAGATAACATGCTCTTCAAGATGAAGTTTTTTGACTAAACGCCTTAAGAAAATACGATATTCTTCACCAGAATGTCGCAGCACATTGGGGTGGGTTTTGCCTAAAACTATATAAATAATATCAGGGTGTTTTTTAACAACTTCGGGCAGTGCTTTTATTACTGTTTCAATTCCTTTGCTGCGTCCAATAAAACCAAAAGTCAGCAACACCTTCTTGCTGTCAAGCTTGAACTCCTTTTTTGATTGTTCCTGGGTGAAAAAAATATCGGGTACGCCATGGTCTATAAAAACAATTTTTTCTTCCGGGACATTGTAAATACTAACCAGGAACTCAATGGCTTTATGGCTCATCACCACTATTTTATTTGCCATTTTACAAATTTCCTGTAAAACAGCTTTTTCAGTATACGAGGGGCTTTTAAGAATGGTATGTAAGGTTACAATAAGAGGAACTTTCAATCTATGAAGTAATGGAAGGATTTGCACCCCGTTTTGACCGCCAAAAATACCAAATTCATGCTCCAGGATACAGATATCAGCACCGCTTAGATTAATGAATTTTACAGCCTTTAAATAATCTTCCTGTTGATCTTGCCTGATGATGACCTTTACTTCTTTAGGGTATTCATAATCAAGGCCGTTGTCATTCAGGGCAACAACAAAACCCTCATCCCCGGACTCACCTTTTTCACTGTTCGCTAATATTGAGTTGAACAGGTTATTTGTAAATATACCGATCCCGCATTCCCGGGGTGGGTAAGTACCAATAAATGCTAATTTCATTCTGGCGTTTATTTTCATGAATCTAGTTTTATATTCATTGCTTTCAAAGAACAGGAACAAAATACAAAGAATTACTCAGATGATTTGATTTGTAGCTGTTACTTTCCGATACAGAAATTCTTAAAGATGTTGACCAGGACCTCGTCGGTGGTGACTTCGCCGGTGATCTCGCCCAGGTAGTGCAGTACTTCACGGATATCCTGTGCCAACAGGTCGGTGGGCAGGGCAGTGGTGAGTCCCTCAGAGGCGCGTGAGAGTCCTTCAGAGGCCGATTTCAGGGCCTTATAGTGCCGGATGTTGGAGATGACCACATCCTGGTGTTTGATGCTGCCCAGGTTCACGATTTCAAGCAGCAAGTTGGTAAGGCCATCAATGTTTTCGCCTTTCTCAGCAGAGATGGAGATGAAGCTTTCATTTTCCAGGAGAGTGATATTCTCTTGCAGCTCTTTTTGTTGCTGCTCCGGAACACGGTCCGCCTTATTTAATACCACCACCAGTTGCTTGCTATCATTGATCTGCTTTCGGATCGCTTCGATGGATTGTTTGATAATGTCGGGGGCATCGCTTGCCTCAGTTAGCAGAAGCACGATTGACGCCAGTTCGATTTTCTGGTAGGTGCGCCTGATCCCCAGGTTCTCAATAGTATCGGCAGTCTCCCTGATCCCTGCAGTATCGATGAAGCGAAAATTGACTCCTCCCATGTGGATAGTATCTTCGATGGAGTCACGGGTAGTTCCTTCAATGTCGCTCACAATGGCACGCTCTTCTTTCAGAATGGCATTCAGCAGGGTTGATTTGCCCACATTGGGCCGTCCGATAATGGCCACAGGCACACCGTTTTTCAGTACATTGCCCAACTGGAAAGAGCTGATCAATTCATCAATCAGGCTGGAGATCACATTTATCAGGCTGACCAGTTTGCCGCGATCAGCAAACTCCACATCTTCCTCGCTAAAATCAAGTTCCAGTTCGATCATGGAGATAAAATGAAGCAACTGTTCCCGCAATGATTTCAGGCGATCAGAAAAACCTCCTCGTAGCTGCTGCAGGGCCACCCTGTGTGCGCCCTCCGATTCGGCTGCAATCAGGTCGGCGACTGCTTCGGCCTGAGAGAGGTCCATCTTTCCGTTCAGGAAGGCTCGCTGGGTAAATTCGCCTGGTCTTGCCGGTTCTGCTCCATGGTTCAAGAGTAGTTCCAGAATCTGCTGCTGGATATAAGGTGATCCGTGACATGAAATTTCAATGGAGTCCTCGCCAGTATAAGAGTGTGGTGCTTTAAAAAGGCTCACCAGTACTTCATCGACCAGTTCCTCTCCTTTGTGGATGGTGCCAAGATGGATGGTGTTGGGCTCTTGTTCCTGCAGTTGCTTACCACTTGTTGCAGGCTGAAAAATGGTTTCTGTGATCCCAATGGCATCCGGACCACTTACGCGGATCACGGCAATAGCTCCATGACCCGGAGTGGCAAGTGCACATATGGTAGAATCGAAGGACATCGTGCAAAAATAGCGAATTTCATTCTTTTTCAAGGTAGGCTACCGTAAAATAGGATTCATTGGTGGGAGTAAGCGCCACCTTTTCCATCACCATCTCCGAACTTCTTTTATTCTGATGGTTAATGACCTTCATTCCTGTAACCATGTACTTGCCTTTCGCCTTATCAAGTTCCCTGAAATCACTATTGATGATGGACTTAAACATTTCACCATCATAGTCGAAATAGTAAATCTGGTGAACAAGATAGCTGTTCTCATTTACCCATGAGACCGATTTGCTATAGCCATATTCATCTTCCAGATCCGGGTTTACTGGTATGGACTCTACCATATAACAGTCTTTATCAAGGTAAGTATCTGGTTCTAGCAAAGTATAATTGAAATCGTCCAGTCCGGGTGCAGTCATATTGGCATTGGAAAACTCACTCCCCATAAAACTTTTGCTCTTCTCCTTGCTTACTATGCGCCTGGTTTTTCGAAGTGCCGGCAGGTAGATCCACATATCATCACTTTTTTCAGGGTAGTCGAAAATCAGGATTCCTGTACCGCTTACCTCAGCCGGAGAGGTGAACTTGATGATTCTTTTCTCAGTCCCATCGGCTAGCGACATGGAGGCCATGGCGCTTTGTCTGACTCGCTTATTTCCTTTCGAATCAGTTATGGTCAGGGTGGAGGCCGCTTCGAAGGAGCTCACTTTCACTACATCCAGACTCTTCTTAATAATATCCCTTGCATTCTGTGCACTGGCACTTATGGATACCAGTAGGGCCAATAAAATTCCCATGGCAACTCTTCTCATAACTCTTCTTCCTTTGATTTTATGGACTTTTATGTCATCAGATACGGGCTCCAGGAACTTAAACCTGAAGCGGAGGATGATGGCTGGCAGTATGACCAAAGCACCCACCAGGCAACTCAGAATGGAGACCACCACCAGGACCCCAAAAAAGCGGATGGGAGTAAAGGAGGAGATCATCAATACGGAGAATCCCACAATCACCGAAAGAGCATTGAAAATGATACCACGACCGGTTGTGGTGATGGTGGTGATCACTGCTTCGGTGGCCGGCCTGTTCTGCCTGCGCTCCTCCCGGTATCTCCAGAGGAAATGAATTGTGTAATCAACCCCTACGCCTATCATTACCGATGAAAGCAGGGCAGTGGCCACATCCAGTCTGATCCCAATTAAGCCC
>JAUVIT010000346.1 GCA_030592605.1 Bacteroidota bacterium | reverse complement strand
GTACTAAGCAGAATTAATTTCATGATTTTTGGATTTAAATTGATTAATAATTTGTCTTCTATATTGATAGAAACCAAATACCACCTTTTTTGTTCTATTGCAGAATTAAACTGTTCATGTTACAGACGCTCGAACAGAAACAAGCGGAAGTCCATCACACTCTTTCCAGGCATATCAAGTGCTTTCAGTGACATATCGAAGGTTCCCTCTGTCAGATCGATGGTTCCCATATCCATTGCCTTCCAATCTTTTACATAGGATTCCATGCGGGGTGTCAGATCCTCGTCCATACCCCGAAGGGGTGGATCAAAGGCCTCAGTGATTTTGGTTTGAAGTTGGCTATCCCCAACCAATATTTGAAATGTAGATCCCACATCGCCTTCCGGACAGGTATAGTAGAGCATGACCTTAAAGCTCCCCTCCTCGGGTACCTCCACCTTCCAGGTAATGCTATCCTCCAGACTTATCCAGTTGGTAAAGAAGGAGCAATTAGGAAAGCGGTTGGAACGCTTGATCTGGCCATGTGCTTTCCCGTCGCGGGCAGGGATCTGAGTATATTTCAATGCTGAGTGGCCCAGGTAGAATGGTCGCGTTTCTACTTTGGGTAACTCGGCCTCAATTTGAAGGCGGAAATCTTCAGCCACCTTTTCCATTTCTTCCTTCACTTCCGGCAACTGCTCACTGAGGTCCTGCTTCTGGCCCCTGTCGGCCTCAATATCATAAAGTCCACCCTTGTACCCCAGCCTGTATTGCTGACTTCGTATGCTCAGACGGCCGCCCCAGTAATTCAGGAGGTAGCGATCCTCCCACTGGCTTTCATCCTCCATGATGCTATTCTTGACACTGATGCCATCCAGCGGGTGTTGGGTTTTATAAGGTATATCGCACATCTCGCTCAGGGTGGGCAGCAGATCGGTGACGGAGACCAGTCGTTCCACCTTTTTCCCTGCTTCAATCTTTTCGGGCCAAAGGATAAACATGGGAGAACGTACGCCCCCTTCATCCACAGAGCCCTTCTTCCCTTTCATCCCACCGTTCCAGCGCCAGAGATTGGGACCATTGTCACAGAAGTAAATGATAATAGTGTTCTTATCGATGCCCAACTCCCTGGTCTTCTCCACAATACGTCCCACGTTCCAATCGATATTCTCGCACATGGCAAGAGCTGCACGGGTATCATTGATATCTTCATTTTGTGAATCCGACTTCATATTAATTGGCTTATCCTTGTATCGATCCCAAAATTCCTGTGGTGCCTGGAAAGGTGTGTGGGGTGTGTTGAAGGGAAGGTAGAGGAAGAAGGGATTGTCTTTGTTTTCCTCCATAAAGGCCAGACCATGATCCGTAAAATCATCAATGATAAAACCATTGCCCTTAACGATTTGTCCATTATGCTCCAGCATGGGGGAATGGTAGTTTCCCCAGTGTCCAGAGCAGAAGCCATAGTAGTCTTCAAAGCCCCGCCCGTTGGGATGGTAGGGATACTGCATCCCATTATGCCATTTACCATAAGCTGCGGTACTGTATCCTGCGTTTTGGAATAGCTCCGCAATGGTGGTCTCATCCATATCCAGGCGTTCTCCCCCACCTCCGGTACTGTATACACCACCTCTGAAATTGTAACGGCCTGTCAATAACTCGGCGCGGGTAGGCGAGCAGACCGCACATACATAAAAGTTCTCCAGTGAGGCTCCCCTGGCTGAGAGTTCATCAATATTCGGGGTGTTAATATTGCTGTTCCCGTGAACACTCAGATCTCCCCAGCCCTGATCATCGGTAAGGATTATGATCACATTGGCTCGCTCCGTCTCATTCGAGCCTGAGCATGCAACAAAAGAGAGAGCACTTACTACGCAAACAAGAAACAGGTATCTCATATTTTTCAGAATCAGTCAATGAAATCCAAAAATAGAGATTAAGCCTGAATTATCGCAATCCTACTCGCTTCTTATGCTATCCGCAGGATTGGCCGTAGCCGCTTTGTAGGAATGATAACTCACTGTAAGCATAGCCAGAAGCAGTACTATTGCGCTGACCAGGAAGAGGACCAGGAAAAATACACCCATCTGGAAATTGATATGATAGGCAAACTTCTGCAACCATGCTCTTGCTCCAAAAAAGGCAGGTATGGAGATCAGTCCACTCACTATAAGCAGATTGGCTACCTCTCTGGACAGGAGTCTCATCACCACCTGCTCCGATGCACCCATAATCTTTCGTATGCCTATCTCCCTGGTTCTCTGATTGGTGGTGTAGGAAATCAATCCCAGCAGTCCCAGGCAGGTAATAAAAATGGAGAGGAAAGAGAAGACCAGCAAAATCTGGCTGGTTCGCCGCTCGCTTGCAAACATCTTGTCGAACTCCTCATCCATCCAGGAGTATTCAAATGGTGCATCCTGTTTGAATTCGTTCCAGGTTCGTTCCAGAAATGCGATGGTCTCGGCCTTGTTCCCATCGCCCAGCCTGACAGTAATATGCCCTTCAAAGTTCCCCGGCATAAAGTATATAGCCATGGGGCCAATATCAGCTTGCAAGGATGCAAAGTGGAAATCCTTGACCACCCCGATAATTGGTAAGAAACCGCCATCATTTCCATCCTGAGTCAGATCCACAAATCTGTTTGACAGGGGATCCTCCAGTCCAAGTGCCCTTACTGCAGCTTCATTAATTATCACAGCAGAGGAATCGGACGGCATGTCACGACTGAAAAACCTGCCACTTGCCATCTCCAGGCCCATGGCTTTATCGAAATCGTAACTCACTCTGAACGTAGCAAGCATAAAAATATCAGTACGATCCCATCCCTCCATCACATGTCCATTGTCCGAATAGGACCCGGAGGGAATGGAATTTGTATTGGCTGCAACCATTACATTGGAGTGTTGTTCAATTTCCTCTTTGAATGCATCAATTCTTCCTTCCAGTACATCTGAACGATGTATCAGCAGCAGGTTTTCC
>JAUVIT010000285.1 GCA_030592605.1 Bacteroidota bacterium | reverse complement strand
GAGCGCCACCCATTGGCGGTTTCCTTTCCCATACCCTCGGTAACATGTCCCATCTCGGTACGCCAGAAGTTCCATGAATCCAGGTCATTGGCCAGGGGCGCCCTCCATACATTGAGCATGGGCCCCCTGCTGATCATCTCTTTACCCCGAATGGACATGGATGATAGAGTACCCGCCTGCTTATCGAAAATATAATGGAACCCACTTCCCTTTATCTCCATAGAGTACTCATCCTCAATCAGCTCTAATGGAGTATTTGGCTGATCAGCAGCAGTGGACTCTAATTCGGGAAGCTCCTTTTGAAGAGGAAATTCAAACTGTTCCCAGGCCACCTCATGTCCTGCTTCTGCCCATGGAAAATCGCTTCCGGTTGATCCGCTTACCAGCAGGTGACAAACACTTCCGGCCTGTAGCTCAGGATCTTCATAGGGAATATACACCACCTGGCTCTCCCCGGGGGCAAGATTAACTTCAAAGGTACCCTCCTGCAGGAGCTGTCCGTCCGCAGTAAGCTCCCACCTGAAATTGAGTTCCTCCAGGTTCCTGAAATGGTAACGGTTGGTGATCTCTATGCTTCCTTCAGCCAGATCCTTCATCTTAAATACCAGAGGCTGAGGTGACTTCTTCAGTTGCCACAACTCGGGCTGAATGGACCGGTCAGGCCATACCACACCATATGTGCGACCCGGGATCCCGATGGAGTAATAACTTCCCTCTTTTTGTGAGCTTTCAAAATCGAGCCAAAGCTTTGATCTGGATTTTAAAGTTTCGTCGTTCCTGTTCAGTTCGCTCCAGGGTACCACCCAATCAAATATCCTCACATTATCCAGGGTGGCATGACACATATAGCCCAGGTGGCTATCCCTCAACTCTGCGCTCTTCCCCAGGATTACCTGGTAGGGTGCATTCCTGATATGCCCTGAACATGGCTCTGAACCCAGCAGTTCGTCATCCACATACAGCTCCATCTTCTCACCGTCATACAGAGCAGCCACATGGTGCCAATTGTTCTCCCAGGAATCTGGTAGCGCAGCTCTGAGACTTACCTTTCTACCGGTATTCACATAGAATTCAAGATTCTCATCATCGGACTGGATGATCCCGAACTGGTAATCTCCCTTGGTCAGGAAGTACGCATTTCCATTGTAAGCTTCAGGTTTAACACGGAACGAAAGAGTCAAAGCCTCACCCGTAATATCCAGGGCAGGATCTCTGGCCACCTCCAGCCAGTCATCATTGCCACTCAGATAGAGTGCCTGTCCAGACTCCCCTGAAACAAGATGCGCTTTATTCATAAAGACGCACTTGATCCCGGAAGGGGAATCATCAGGGGTGCTGACTACCGGCTGTGTAATTCCCGGACTCATCCAGTCCCATATGGCTCCTCCAGTCAACCTGGGATACTTGTAGATCAACTCCCAATATTCGTCCAGTCCCCCGAGACTGTTACCGGTAACAGCTATATACTCATCCATATAAGATGGACGTGGATCATCCGACTTTCCAAATCGCTGCTCCAGCATAAATGGTATAAGGTAACGTGGCCCCACAATATCTTCACACTTTACCGGATTGGTAAGGGGATCCTCATCACGGTTTCCCCCGTAAAGCCAGGAACGTCCCGGATCAATCTCTTTACCCTCAGCAATCAGGGCACAAATATTATCTCCTGATCCACTCTCATTGCCGGCACTCCAGATCACTACCGAAGCATGGTTTCTATCGCGATAAACCATTTTCCGCATACGGTCCAGGTACTGGTCCCTCCATTCCGGATCAGCTGAAAGTTCAGTATAAGCATGTGCTTCATCGCCCGTTTCATCCACAATGTAGATACCCAGTTCATCGGCCAGGTCCAGGTATTCCACATTGGGAGGATAGTGGCTGGTGCGAACGCAGTTAATGTTAAACTGCTTCATCAGGTAAAAATCCTTTTTTATGGTCTCAACATCCATAGTGTGACCCGTTTCGGGATGTAGCATATGGCTGTTCACACCGTTAAACTTTATGGGAACCCCATTGACACAAATGGCCTGGTTAAGCACCTCTACTTCACGGAAACCCACCCTGGTACTGATCACTTCAAGCACCTCACTGCCATCCATAAGCTCCATCACCAGGGTATAGAGATTTGGGTATTCGGCCGACCATTTATCCGGATTACTGATTTCCAGGGAGAGCTCCAGCCCTTCCTCGGCTCCTGAATCCAGCGCTCCGGTGCTTAACACCGCTTTGCCTTCAGGAAGCGCTACTCCAAGGTGGTCATATAAATTGGTACTTATGGAATAGGAACCCGCACTTTTTTGACTGTAGTTCTTCACCCACATGGCCACCTTCAGATTGGCATCCTTATAAGAATCATCCAGATCTGTAGTAACATAGAAATCCCGGATATGTGTGCTGGGGGTTGATATCAGGTAGACATTCCTGTAAATCCCTGAGAGGCGCCAGGTATCCTGGTCCTCCAGATAGGATCCATCACTGTAACGCAGCACCCTTACTGCAATATTGTTTTCTCCTTTCTTGAGGTAGGGTGTGATATCATACTCGGCAGGCTCCATTCCTCCCTGATTGTAACCCACCTCTTTACCGTTTATCCAAACATAGGAGGCCGAATGCACCCCTTCGAAATGAAGAAATACCTGTCGCTTATTCCAGTCTTCAGGAAGTTCGAAGCTTCGGTAATAGGATCCGGTGGGATTAAACTCCTCAGGTACTTTAGGAGGTTTTTCAGGATGCGGAAGACCAACGTTTCGAAAAATCGGATATCCGAATCCCTCCATCTGCCAGTTGGAAGGTACCGGAATAGTCTGCCACTCATCCCTCTTACTCCCCGGTTTATAAAAATCCTCTGGTGCCTCTGCGGGGTTCTCTGCCCAGTGAAACTGCCAGGGACCATTGAGTGTCATATGAAAAGGGGATGACTTCCGATCCCCTTCAAGGGCCAGGGCAGAAGCTGGATAGGGCATCAGAGTGGCATGAGCCAACTCCTGGTTGCGCTCAAATACCTTTGGATTTTCATAATCGGAATGCAGTTGTGCCTCCAAAAGAACACAGGTGAAGATCATGGCCAGAGCCAGGCAGATAATTCTTTTCATAAGTCAGCTTATATAGGGTTTTACTTATTTCGCTTCCAGCATGGCCCCTGCCACCTCCACAGCCAGGTTGTACCTTCCGAAGGGCGCACTCACCTGTATCCCCTGAACAAAGCCGGCCACCCTATCGATCATCCCCTTTGCAATTTCTATCCCCGCCTTTAGCTGGTCATCCTTTGTCTCATATTTGGCAATGCGAGAGATCACCTCATCCGGCACATAAACACCCGGCACCTCATTCTTCATAAATTCGGCATTGCGAAGACTTACCAGAGGCCAGATTCCGGCAATGAGGGAAAGACTTCCCAAATCTGCCTTCTCCAGGAATTTTTCCAGCGAATCCACATCAAAAACCGGTTGTGTAATAATATACTCTGCCCCAGCCTCCTTCTTCAGTTGCAAGCGATGCAGTTCGTTTTCTGGATTTATACTATTGGGGTCCACTCCCACTCCTGTAAAAAATGAGGTAGGATCTCCTATCCGTTTCTCCCCCACATCAATGCCATGATTCAGGTTGTTGATCAGGTGCACCAGTCCAATGGAATCAATATCAAAAACGGCCGTGGCCTGGGGATAATCCCCGATCATTGGTGGATCGCCGGTAATGGCCAGAATGTTCCGTAT
>JAUVIT010000312.1 GCA_030592605.1 Bacteroidota bacterium | reverse complement strand
GTCAGCGCCTGGTCCACCAGGTGAGATCCCAGGTTGTAAAGGGTACCTGTGCCGTTGGCCTGATCCTTCCATGACTCTTTGATGTAGTTCCTGAAGCGGTCGAAATGGACCTCAAAATCAACCAGTCGACCCAGTTTTCCGGAAGCCAGTACTTCCTTAACTGTGAGAAACACACCATCCCATCGCCGGTTGTGATATACACTTAATACAACACCTTGCTTTTCAGCTACCTCAATCAAATGATCTGCTTCACTTGCTTTCAGTGTGAATGGTTTTTCCACCACCACATTTTTGCCGGCCTCCATGGCCCTTGTAGCCATATCCACATGAAGGTGATCCGGGGTGTTGACCACCACAAGTTCAATGTCGGGATCATCGATCAGGGCATCAAAATTTCTTACCAGCTCCGACCCAGGGTGTTTATCCTTGGATTCGTGCTTATTTCTCTCGAGGATCTTAGTTACTTTATATCCCGGGTGTGCTTCGAGGAGCGGACCGTGGAAGACGAGTCCCGACATTCCATAGGAGCAGAGTGCTGTGTTGATTGGATTCATGGTATGATTTTAGCATACCAAATTAATAAATTTTTGTTCATTACCTTTGCAGCTTAACAGGGGAGATAAGAGATGAATATCGATCAGGACATATTTGAGGGAGGACGAAAAATTCCGTTGGTGGAGGAGTTCTATACCATCCAGGGAGAGGGTTTTCATACGGGGAAAGCGGCCTATTTTATCCGGGTAGGTGGCTGCGATGTGGGATGTAGCTGGTGTGATACCAAATTCTCATGGAATCCCAAGCTCCATCCGGTGGTCCCCGCTGAACAAATTATCGATCATGTAATGGAATACCCTGCTGCCGCAGTAGTTGTAACAGGAGGGGAGCCTTTGATGGTTAATATGACTTACCTGACCTCCATGCTGAAGGAAAAGGGAATTGAAACCTTCCTGGAAACCAGTGGAGCCTATGCGCTCAGTGGTAAGTGGGACTGGATCTGTCTATCTCCCAAGAAGAATGCCCCGCCACTTGACACTATTTTCCCTGAAGCGGACGAATTAAAGGTTATTATCTCTGCAGAGGACGATATTGCCTGGGCTCTTGAAAATGCTTCAAAGGTGAGTGAAAGCTGCAAGCTCTACCTGCAACCCGAATGGAGCCAGAGGGAGCAAATACTCCCCATGATTATTGATTTCTCCAAGCAGAATCCCCGCTGGATGATCTCCTTGCAGTCTCATAAATACATGCATATACCTTAGATGAACCTCAGAAAAGCTATAGGATTGATTCTTTTGCTTGTCCTGACAACAGGGCTCATGGGACAATACTATAGCTCTGATTCAAAAAAGGCAATCAAGCGCTTTAAAGAAGCCCGCACCTGTCTTGAACAGCTGGATAATGCCTGTGTGGAGGAATCCCTCCTGAAGGCCATAAAAGCAGACAATCAGTTTATAGAAGCCTATCAGATGCTTGCTCAGCTCTGCTATGAGCAGGGGCGACTAAATGAGGCCATTAGCTATTATGCCCGTACACTGGAGATTGATCCAGAGGGAAATCCGGAGGGCTACAGATTACTTGCGGGACTGAAGCTGATGGCTGGTGAATATGCGGGGGCCCTGCAGCTGGCAGAGCGCTATCTTGCTTTTCCTCCCGAAAAGGTAAAGAATTCTTCCAGAGGAGCAATCATCCGGGAGAGCTGCCTCTTTGCTTTGGAGGCCATAAAACACCCTGTACCCTTTCATCCTGAAAATCTGGGACCTGCAGTGAACTCAGAGTACAGTGAGTACTGGCCTTCCCTTTCGGTGGAGGAGAAGATGCTGATGTATACGGTGATGTTACCCGTAGCGAATCAGACAGGGGAGGATCCACTCAGGTTGCATGAGGACTTTTTTTACTCCACCTGGAGTGAGGGATCGTGGGAATCCCGCAAAAACGCAGGTGTTCCTTTGAACACACCCGATAATGAAGGAGCCCAGTCCCTGACAGCGGACGGGAGAACACTATGGTATACGGCCTGTAATCGTCGGAGCGGACAGGGGATGTGCGATCTCTACTATTCAATTTGGGAAGGGGATAAGTGGAGCAGCCCCAAAAATGCGGGCAGTCCCGTAAACAGCCGCTACAGTGAAAAACATCCGGCCATATCGGCAGATGGACGGACTCTTTATTTCACCTCTAACCGGCCGGGAGGATTGGGATCCTATGACATCTGGATGTCCGAAAGGACCGGAAATACCTGGAGTGATCCTGTGAACCTGGGCGATACGGTCAATACATCCGGACTGGAGCAAAGTCCTTTTATTCATCCCGATCAGCAGACCCTCTACTTTTCATCTACAGGTTGGCCGGGCATGGGCCAGGGCGATCTCTTTCTAACAAGATTGACGCGCGATGCGGGGTGGACGATTCCTGAAAACCTGGGTTATCCCATAAATACCCATGACGATGATATTGGTCTGAGCCTGAATGCCAGAGGCGACCGTGCCTATTTTGCCTCCAACCGGGCAACAGGGATGGATACGGATATATATTCTTTCGAGATGCCAGTGGAGCTACGGCCGGTACCCGTTTCCTATATGACAGGGAGGGTCCATGATTCCAGAAATATGAGAGGGATCAAAGCGGTCTTGCAGTTGATAGACCTGGAGACCGAAGAAGCGGTCATGGAGCTGGAGTCGCAGCCTGGTGAGGGCGATTACCTGCTCTCTCTTCCAACGGACCGGGATTATGCCCTGAATGTTTCGGCTGATGGCTATCTTTTTTATTCAGATCATTTTACCTTTACTGGACTGCATAGTCAGACCAAACCCCTGCGCAGGGATGTTCCGCTGGAAAAGGTGAGGGTCGGCAGTGTGGTGGTGCTGCAGAATGTTTTTTATGCCACGGGATCTTATGAACTGGAGCCTGCATCCAGGGTTGAGTTAAGCCGCGTGTATGATTTTCTTCTGTTAAATCCGGCTGTTGGGGTGGAAATTAGCGGTCATACCGACAATACAGGAAGCCCGGAACTGAACCAAAGCTTATCGGAACAGCGGGCAAAAAGTGTGGTGGACTACCTGGTTAATATGGGGATTGAGACTAAGAGGTTGAAGGCAGCAGGTTACGGGGAGACTCAGGCGGTAGCTGACAATCAAAGTGAGGAGGGTAGGGCAATGAACCGGCGTACCGAACTAAAAATTTTAGCCATTGATGAATAGGTTGAAAATCATATTCGAAGAGATTCCCGATTATCTGAAAGATAAATCGACTCTTATTACCCAGGTTATGTTTGTGTCCATCTTTGGACTTGTATTCATCAATATCTACGCGCCATTTAATGCTACCACCTGGACCGAGATGAGCCGCCTGGAGTTCTTCTTTAGTTCAAGCGTAATGATT
>JAUVIT010000124.1 GCA_030592605.1 Bacteroidota bacterium | reverse complement strand
TTCTGCCTGATCATATAAGCTGGTATCCTGGTATAGTTCAAAGAAGTCGGCCAGTATATCATAAATGGCTCCGGTGAACACCCTGGAGATATCGTGAACCTCCGTGGAGACATCGCTCATTTTAAGGTCGTTGTCAGCATTTCTCAGGCCCATGGGACGGCCAAATGCATCCCCAAATTGTTCCGCCAGGGCAGAGAAGAATGTCTTGGTATGAAGATTTGCCTTGGATTCCACAATGATGGCTTCACAAACATCCATCTGGGCCAGCATGGTAAACATGGCTGTCAGGTCTCCAAAGGATTCGTGAAGGCCTCCGGTTTCGGGATGCCAGCTAGAGCTCAGGAACTCTGGTTTAAGAGAATCCAGTGCGGCATGACCCACCTCATGGGCCACAATATCGAAGGAACGACAGGTGTAAATCAATGGCTTTGATTCATCTCCGGAAGGATGGAAATAGAAAAAGCGCAGGGCCTTCTCATTTCTGCTGTAATAGGCATTTGCATCCAGGCCTGCTCTCGGGTAAACCTGGATGGGTTCAGGTCCCCAGAACCAGTTGAAGTTCTGTGTAATATCCATTCGGTTCAGCGCCCGTCTCAGCATGGTAAGTACCTGGCGAACAATGGTGAATGTATGGACTGCATCAAACTCAAGGGGATTCTCTTCCGGGTAAAAAATATAATCCTTGTCAGCGTTACCCACCACATGGGGCATGCCCTGCAGGATGATATCCTGATCCGCAGGACCGTTCTGAATTTCGCTTGAGATATAAGATGAGCGGATGCCAATGCTCTCAACACTGGGATCCTGTTTCCAGATTTTAACTTTGCTTCCTGCCATGGCTATATTTTTCTAACTTATAAAGTTATTGTATACAATAATGCAAGTCAAATTGCTTATCTTCCTATATTGCTTATCTAAAACATTTGAAACTAATACCGGAAAAAATGAAATTTCGAAGCTGCACTTACATATTATTACTTTTGATCGTTCTATCGGGTTGTTCTGAAAAAAATGAAGGCAACTATGTGGAAGGGCTGCTTTACCTGGACGGTGAAGCGGTACGCATTGAGATCGTTGACGGATACATAGCTCAAATCAAACCACTTCGTTCAGGAACCAGTCTCCCGGAAGTATATGTGGCCCCGGGCTTGATTGATATCCAGGTGAACGGGTACATGGGAGTGGATTTTTCCGATCAGGAACTAACCCGGGAACTGATGCTTGAAGCCACACAAGCTTTATGGAAAGAAGGAGTAACCACTTATCTTCCCACGCTTATCACACGCGATTATGAACGCCTGGAAAAAAGCTTTTCCCTGCTGGCGGGGAGTCTGGATGATGATCTGATGCTTATGTCAATTCCCGGGTTTCATCTTGAAGGGCCCTATCTTTCACCTGTCAAGGGCTATCGTGGCGCACATCCCGAAGAGTATATCAGGCTGCCTGACTGGGAAGAGTTTTCAGCGCTCCAGGAAGCAGCTCAGGGAAAGATCAGGCTTATTACCGTGGCCCCGGAAATGGAAGGGGCCATCCCATTTATAGGCTTATGCAATGAAAAGGGGATTGTGGTTTCCCTGGGCCATCATAACGGATCTGCTGATATCATTGATCAGGCCGTTGAGGCGGGGGCATCCCTGTCCACTCACCTGGGGAACGGCTGCGCCAATGAGATTAACCGGCATCATAATCCCCTCTGGCCACAACTGGCCAATGACGGTCTGTCAATATCCATAATTGCCGACGGATCTCATCTTACAAAGGAGGAGGTCAGAACCTTCTATAAGGTGAAAGGTGCCGAAAGGACCATTCTTGTTTCGGACGCACTCTCTTTTGCCGGGCTTCCTCTGGGAGAATATGAGAAGGACGGACACAGGTATTTGCTCACTGAGGAAGTGGTTAAATATCCTGAAGAAAATGTACTGGCCGGAGCTGTTCAGCCTGTAAGCAAATGTGTCAGCAATATCATGGAATTTACGAATTGCGATCTTAAGGATGCGATTCGGATGGCCAGTGAAAATCCGGCCCGATTGATAGGCCTGGACCATCTGGGAGAGATCAGCTCCGGTAAGCGTGCCGACCTGATCCTGTTTACCATGGAGGATGGCTCCATGGTCATACAGCAGACGATGGTAGCCGGGAAAGTAGTCTATTCAAACGAATAAGCATCCCGATGGAGAAAAAGAAGCTTTCCAAAAGAATTCTTATTGGGCTCACGGCGATTGGGCCCGGACTCTTTCTGATCGGGTACAACATAGGTACGGGTAGCATCACCACCATGGCCAAGGTGGGTGCCGAACACGGGATGACGCTTACCTGGGCACTTGTTCTGTCCTGCATCTTTACCTATGTTTTAATGGTCGCTTATGGCAAGACCACCCTGGTATCGGGCCAGACTGCGCTATCCACCATTAAGTCCAGGCTACAGTTTGGAAAACCTTTGGCCATCTACATATTAATTGCCCTGGTGATAGGTGAGTTATTAGCCCTGATGGGAATATTCGGGATTGTTACCGATCTGATTCAGGAAGCATCCAGACTCCTCTTTGGCGGATCGGGATGGAATACACTGACCATCACTGTGGTACTGGTGATCTCACTCTATGCACTTCTATGGTTTGGGAAATACCAGCTATTTGAGAAATTCCTGATCACCCTGGTCATTCTAATGGGTCTCTCCTTTATTATTGTCTTTTTTATGGTAAAACCGAGTGTCTCTTCTATTGCAGGCGGTCTGGTACCCAGCATCCCAAAAAGTGATGGTACGCTCCGATTAATTGCAGCCATCACCGGAACAACCTGTTCAGCTGCGGTGTTTATCATGAGAAGCACAGTGATCGCAGAAAAGGGCTGGACCATTAAGAATCTGAAACTGGAGAAAAGAGATTCGGCTGTTTCCGCATCCATGATGCTTTTCCTTAGCCTGATAATCATGGCCGTTTCGGCAGGTACCCTGCATGTAATGGGGATGAAATTGAACAATACAGTCGAGATGATCAGCCTCTTTGAACCCCTTGGTGGGAAGATCGCAGCCATCATTTTGATACTGGGAATTGTCGGTGCGGGAATTAGCTCCATCTTCCCCATTATTTTGATAGCTCCCTGGCTTATTTCGGATTATACGGGCAGGGAACGAAATCTCCGATCGCCCATGTATAGGATCCTGGGACTGGTGGGAGTCCTCTTTGGCTTCGGGATGCAATTTATCGCTACCACTCCTCCTTTATTGATGGTGTTTTCCCAGGCCTTTCAGGCAATGATCCTGCCTGCTGTAGCCATCCCCATTTTTATCCTGATCAATCAAAAAGCGTTGATGGGGGAATATGTGGCTGGAAAAGCCATGAATTTCAGCCTCGTGGTGATCATCCTGTATAGCCTGCTCACCAGTTACTTTGCTATAGCTGATTTCTTTTGAGCCTGGCGGCCAGAATTATTGATCAGACTTACATTTGATCGTTGAGAGTTAAAACTCTTCTACCTTAAACTTCTGGCCTCCGACTGATGCTTCGTACATTAATCCACCTATGGCCATCGTTACGACCATGATGCCATCCTGGTATTTTGCGTCAGCAGATGCTCCTGATGCAAGTGCGACGGCGGATACCTGTGCAGCAAACTCATAACTCCCGGTGACAAATTCATTATAGCTATCGGCATTTTCGAAGAAAATAACTTCAGCATATTTTTGACCCCCTGCTTGAAATCCGATTGTGATCTGTGACATTTTGGTATCGGCAACAGCTGCATTGCTTTTAAATAGTGTGCCTTTTCCGCCGGCACCACCAACGCCCAGGCCGCCTTTCCCGATACCAGGAAATACTGCGTAGCCGTATGATGATGAGAAAAACTTACTCATCCCCGGATCTTTCTCTTTAAATTCCTTGATTGTATTATTGGCTTCGCCAACATCATTTTTTTGTGAATATGAGGCCACTGAAAATACGAAGAGGATCAAAAGTAGATAGTGAATTTTTCTTTTCATGACGGTTCTGTTTTTAAAGTATCTATAGATAACAAGTTGATCAGGAGAAATGTTTAGAGAGAACCCTAGAAACATTGGGTCAGGGCTGATCGCCACCAGGAGTAATAGGGGCCTTCCAATTCATCCAGGGACGGAAATGCATAGTAGAGTTGATCGTCCTTGTTCCCCACGAAGAATCCGGTCTTAATGGTTCGATAGGAAAGTTCTCCTTTGAACTGGCGGATCACGGTTTTGGTAAGACGATGTTCGGACAACATCAACACTGCAAGGCAATCCTTCAGATGATCCGGGTTTGGGTAAGGAAGGTCATGTATGGGTGCCTCCGGATGTCTGGCTAACTTGTTCAGTTTTAATTCGACCATGAAAATGGAGGGCGCCGAAACCGGTTTTTTTGTATCAGTCAGGAATGTGATGAACTCGGGAGGAGAAAGTTTACTGGCTACCCTGGTGCTGATGGGATTGAACTGCTGGTACAGGTGTGTTATTTCCTGCTTATCGAGCGGAAACGGGACTGACTTCAGCTCTAATACCTTTCCATCGTCAGTGACCAGGTACAGGTTAAGCATGGCTTCAATCGGGATTTTTTCAAGTACCCTGTAGATGGATAAATAGAGAGAACGTTTTGGTTCCCCATTTGCATAAGGGACAAGCTTCTGGTTCATATAATCAATGGGGAGGTCAGGCATTTTGGCAGGATTTAGCTCCAGGAAGATGGCCTGTCCTCGTAGCCTTTTCTGGGTGCCGGTAGCAAGATAGTTGCCGAATTCAGCCGGAGGAAGATGTGAAGCAACCAGCGACTCGGGTGTCATAGAAAGGTATACGTGCTGTTTCATTTTATTGGGTTTAGGATGGGAAAAGCAAGATGGGCAGATTAGATTCCTGTAATATTCTCTTGAACAGGTTGGGTTTGAAGAGTTTTTCAAATATTCCTCTTTTGTGAACGGTAAAGGAGAGAAGCTTGATCTGATTTCGGGAAGCAAAATCTTTCAATCCAAGATAAACATCATCATCTTCAATTAACTGGCAAGAGATAAAATGTTGACCATAATCAATTTTTAACTGCAAGTTTAACTCATCCATACGCTCTTGTTTGGCAGGATTATGAGCTGTATCGATATGAATACATGTTATCTCCATTTCGAAAGGGTTAACGATCTTTAATAAACGCTCCAGGGAGTTGTGGTCTCGTTCGTTAAAATCGGTGGCATAAAGAATTTTGATCTGTTGAAAATCATCAGGGGAACAGGGACCGGGAATGGCATATATAGGAACATCCAGGTCGCTTATTATTGAATTTGCCAGTCCTGCCAGCACACTTTTGGAGTCTTCTCTTCTTCCCTCGGTTCCCAGTACAATCAGATCGGGTTTGTATTTGGAGCTCACACCCTTGATATGCCCGATGATATTTCCCATGGCCATGGAAGAATGAATTCTCACATCGCTTATACCACAAAAATCCATATAGGATTTCATTTTATAGGTAAAATCGACAATATCGCTTTTTGCTTTATTTTCCGTTTCCTTTAAGGTACTCTTCAGATAATCCAGGTAGGTTGCCGATTCTTTAATTCTGAGGTCAGAGATGGGATCGGGGTATACATGCAGCAATTTGATTTCGGCATTGATCTTTTGGGCCAGGTGAATGGCATAGTGGCAGGCATATTCCGAACCTTTCGAAAAATCGATTGGAACAAGAATTCTTCGAAGAAGATTAGAAGGCTCAATTTGCTCAATGTCCATCCCATATTCTTCTTTAATACGCATCATTACCCTGATGGCTCTTTCCACATCATATTCCTTCACCTGGACGCGTACTTCCTCCCATTCTCCTTCGTTTGTGCTGATAATGGCAAAAAAGCAATCTATATTTTCGCTCTCGAATTTCTCCTTTAGAAAGCAAGCCGTTTTTGATTGCTCATACGTAGCAAGTGTTACAAGTGGTGGCATGACAGTAAGTCTTTATAAATGATCCTTTACTATTTAGAAAAGTGAACGCCCAATGTGTTTACACTTATACCCAACTTTTTTACCAGAATGTTCAGTATAGAGCCTTGATAATTGATTTATATCTATATTCGAAGCTATGGAGTATCCAAAATTTTATAATCAAGTTGAACATATTGTTCTTCAGGATGATCTAAGCAAGTTTTTAGGAGCCAGTGTGGAAGGGATAATAGATATTTCCTACCT
>JAUVIT010000111.1 GCA_030592605.1 Bacteroidota bacterium | reverse complement strand
GGGGGAGTTTCCAAAAGCTCGTCCAGAGCATAGCCGGTATTGCGCCTGACCACATTTGGATCGGGAAAGCCAGACACAATTTCATCCTGATTCTCCGGATCGCTGAGCATGGCATTTATCTCACTATAAATTTGGCCTTCAAGCCCCTCTTTATCAAGATTTCCACTAAACTCTTCGCTGTTAAGGGGACCAAATTCACATACTGTGGCATCACTCAAAACTGCACGTACGGAAAGTGTATGGTCACGTGTGGTACCATGCACCAGCGAACGCAAGCCACAAGAGTTGTTCCCAATCATTCCCCCGATCATGCTGCGGTTTGATGTGGAGGTTTCGGGACTGAAAAAGAGTCCTGTGGAGTGAAGTGCAATATTCAGTTCATCCAGAATAACACCTGGCTCAACGCGCACCCATTGCTCCTGCTCGTTGATCTCGAGGATTCCGGTCATGTGCCGCGACATATCCACCACCATGCCATTACCCACCACCTGACCAGCCAGGGATGTACCCGCTGTTCTTGGTATTAGTGAGATGCTGTTTTCGCTGGCAAAACGGACCAGTTCGCGGATATCTGCTTCATGCTTCGGGTAGACCACAGCCTGAGGAACCTCCTTATAATCAGAAGCATCGGTGGCATACATCAGTAACCTGAGGCGGTCGGTAAATAGCTCCCCGTCGATACGCGCCTTCAAGTGATCAAAATTGACCTGCTCTATTTGATTGAAATTTTTTATAATCCAACAAATATAACAGATTCTTCATTCCTACCGATAGTCAGTGCTTTCGAAAATCTTATCGGCCGATCCGGCGATAAAGGCACTGAACAATTTACCATTTGCATCCTGATATCTCCTGGCAAATTCATAGTAACAGCCGGGAATGGTATGCGTTCCATCGCTGAATTCCACCTCCACCTTGTCGGCCAGGGTACTGGACTGTTCCAACAGTTGTTCCGGGCTTCCCTTGATTTCTCCACCAGAGCTATTGAGCTGGAAACCATGCTCTTTCAGAAATGAGTTGACTTCTGAGATCCCTTCAAAATTCTTCAGGTAATTGATACTTACCGTGAAATGATTGGCTCTGTAACCAAAGGCATACATCCATGCAGCATATTCCGATTCTTCCCTGAGGCGCATATATACAGCGTGACTGATGGAAGCAAAGATGCTCCCCTGGTATATCAGATCCGGCGATGTTAGCAGGTCCTTGGAAACTGCATCCAGTTGCTCCCGGATGGTAAGTTGAAGCTCCTCTGAAAACTGATCCAGCATCAGCTCACTGATGAATACCCTGGGTGATTCGGGAAAGCCTGGCAACTCATAGTGCCTGGCTCTCAATTTCTTCATTTCGAAATGATATTCTCCTGCAGGAACATAGCCCGCTTCCAGAAAAGGCCTGGCAAGTACGTCAATATTGACCCTGGGATCGTCGAAAGTACGGAAGGCCACATGGTCGTTAACCACTCTTTCACCTTCGTTTAAAAAGAGACTGTGTATTTGTCCGGCACCCGGATTTTCGGCAATATATTGCTCCCAAAGTCTCTCAAAAATAGTTTCAGCTTTCATTATTTCGATGGGTTTATTATTTAATAACCATCCTGCAGCGAAAGTGTTGAAAAAGATGTAATACTTGGATCGGACTACGCTTTTTTTAATTAACTTTAACGACTGCTTGAATAAAACTCAAATTACTGATTATCAATGGATTTAATTAATAGAATTAAAGAAAATGCACGACAGGACTGTCAACGGATAGTGCTTCCAGAAGGAAATGAAGAGCGAACCATCATGGCAGCAGATGCCATCATCAGGGAAAGACTCTGTTATATCTACCTGATAGCAGATCCGAAAGAGCTGGAAAAAAAGGTAAAGCAGTACGGACTAAATAATATCGAAAAGGCCACAGTGATCAATCCCAAAGATCATCCGAAGAAGCAGGCCTATACAGAGCTGCTGTACGATATTAGAAAGGAGAAGGGCATGACCATGGAGGAGGCAGCCAAACTGGTGGAGGACCCCCTCTACCTGGGGACCCTGATGATCAAAGCCGGAGATGCTGATGGTGAGGTAGCCGGAGCTTCCAACGCCACAAGCGATGTGTTACGTCCTGCTTTTCAAATCGTTAAGACCTTGCCTGGAATCAGCATTGTTTCGGGAGCCTTTATCATGATCCTTCAGGATCATTCCTTCGGTGAAGATGGCGTTCTGGTATTTGCCGATGGCGCTGTGCACCCTGATCCCGACGAAAAACAGCTGGCTGAGATCGCAGTTGCAACGGCAGCCACCACCCGCTCCATTCTCGGTTTTGAACCCCGTATCGCCATGATCAGCTTCTCCACCAAGGGAAGTGCCAGTCACCCCATGGTCGACAAGGTGGCCAATGCTACCAAACTGGCCCGAGAGATGGATCCTACCCTGCTTATTGGCGGAGAACTGCAGGCCGATGCCGCACTGATACCGGCTATTGCCGCCAGTAAAGCACCGGACAGCCCTATCCAGGGCAATGCCAATGTGCTGATCTTTCCCGATCTGAATGTGGGTAATACCGCTTATAAACTGGTACAACGCCTGGCTAAAGCAGAAGCTGTTGGTCCTGTATTGCAGGGAATGGCCGCACCCATCAATGATCTTTCAAGGGGATGTTCGGTCAGCGATATTGTCAACCTGGTGGCCATAACAGCCAACCAGGCGTCAGGAATAAAAAAAACAGAAATAGATTGTGATTCACAGGATTTAACGGACTTACATTCATGATAATATTAGTATTAAACTGCGGCAGTTCATCCATCAAGTACCAGTTATTCAATATGGGTGACAGCAAGGAGGTGATCGCCAAAGGGATGGTGGAACGAATCGGGTTTACCGATGCGGTTATCTCCCATAAACCGGCAGGGAAAGCGAAGCATAAACAAATTTTGCCCATCATGGACCACACCATGGGGATCAATCTGGTTATGGCTTCCCTGGTAAACGAAGAGCATGGGGTTCTAAAGAATGTTGAAGAGATCTCTGCCGTAGGGCACCGCGTGGTGCAGGGTGGTGAAAAATACAAAGAGAGTGTGCTGATAACCAAGGAAGTTATCCAGGATATTGAAGCCTGTGTTGATCTGGCTCCCCTGCATAATCCTGCCAACCTGAAAGGGATCATTTCCATTGACGCACTGTTGCCCGGCATCCCTCAGATTGCCGTATTTGATACTTCCTTTCACCAGAGCATGCCCCCACATGCCTATATGTATGCCATTCCACGTGAATACTATGAAAAGTACGGTGTTCGGAAATACGGCTACCACGGCACCAGCCACAAATTTGTCTATAAGAGGGCCAGTATGTTCCTGAATAAGGATACACGCGAAATGAAAGTAGTTTCCTGTCACCTGGGAAATGGTGCCTCGGTCACAGCCATTGAACATGGAAAATCATTGGATACATCCATGGGATTCACCCCGGTTGACGGACTGATCATGGGCACCCGTACTGGAGATATCGATCCCGGCGTACTGTTGTTTTTGGCCGATAAGGAGCACCTGAGCCTGAAAGGGATCAGTAATATGATCAACAAGCGCAGTGGGATCATGGGGATCTCAGAAATTTCATCCGATATGCGCGACCTGGAACTGGCCTATTATGAAGGAAACGAACGTGCCAACCTGGCGCTAACCATGTACGCCTACCGGGTTAAGAAATTTATAGGTGCCTATGCAGCCATTATGAATGGTCTCGATCTGGTAATCTTTACAGGAGGTATCGGGGAGAACGATTTTAATATCCGCCGCATGATCCTCCAGAATATGGATTACGTAGGGCTCGATTTTGATGAGACCGGGAACCATGGGGTAAAGGGAGAAGACAAAATCATCTCCAAACCCGACTCAAGGGTAACCGCCATGGTGATTAAAACCGACGAAGAGCTGGTAATTGCTAGCGATACATATAAAATCCTGGAGAAGTGCTGCTAAGCACTCAAATGTGTTAAATATCATAGAGGGATACCCGGTTTGCACCTGGTATTTCTTTTTCTTTGTGATGGAAAAACAATTATGGATATGCTGACAGAACTTGCCCAGTTACGCGAATTATTAGATAGAAGCCACAAGCCGAAGAAGCTGGTACTGGCCGCATCCGAAGATGCTCACTCCCTGAATGCAGTGTTCAATGCCGCCTCTGAAGAGATCATTCGTCCCATCCTGGTCGGTGATCGCGAAAAGACCTTTGGAATGGCAGAGATCCTGAATCTGGATATCAGCAAGTTTGAGTTTGTGGAGGCGAGTAGCCCTGTTGAAGCTGTAAGCATGTCTGTTAAGATGGTTCATGACCTTAAGGCGGATGTATTGATGAAGGGGAAGGTTGGCACCTCCGATATGATGCGTTGTGTGCTCAATAAGGATTACGGATTACGTATGGGGAAACTCCTCTCCCATTTTGCCTATTTTGAAGTGGAGACCTATCACAAGCTGATCGCAGTAACCGATGTGGCCATGAATATTGCTCCCAACCTGAGCGAAAAGATCGCCATACTCAATAATTCGGTCAAGATCCTGAACAACCTGGGCATTGCAAAACCCAAAGTGGCTGTTCTGGGTGCGGTGGAGAAGGTCAATACCGAAATGGTCGCCACCCTCGATGCAGCCCTGCTATCTAAAATGAATCAGCGTGACCAGATTTTAAACTGTATTGTGGACGGTCCGCTGGCATTTGATAATGCAATATCAGTGGAGAGTGCCAGGCACAAGGAGATCAAAAGTGATGTGGCCGGTGATACAGATTTGCTGCTGATGCCCGATATTGAAGTGGGCAACGTCCTTTACAAATCAATGGTATTTTTTGCCAAGGCCAAAGTGGCCTCCATGATTGTGGGTGCATCGGCTCCCATCGTACTAACTTCCAGGTCCGATTCTGAGCAGGCAAAATTTGATTCCATCCTCCTGGCAGCAGTGGCGGCTGAATACGGTGGAAAAAGCTGAAAAACGGGCTAAAAACAGGCTTAAAATGGATGCTAACTACATACTCGTTATAAATCCGGGTGCAACTTCCACCAAAATTGCTGTTTATCAGGATAACAGATCGGTTTTTCTAAAAACCATCCGACATGAATGCGGCGAATTGGAGACCTTTAGCCAAACAAGCGATCAGCTGGATTACAGGCTTAACCTGGTGCTGACCGAAGTGGAAACAAACCATATACCCTTCGACAGTGTGGGAGTAATTATTTCCAGGGGTGGACTGCTTCACCCCATTGAGTCGGGTGTTTATGAAGTAAACAAGGACATGATTTCCGATCTGGAAATTGGAGTTATGGGTGATCACGCCAGTAATCTGGGTGGATTGATCGCTCACCGCCTTCTCCAGAAATTCCCAAGGGCCGGAGCCTATATTGCCGATCCGGTAGTTGTGGATGAAATGCACGAGGTAGCCCGAATCAGCGGTCACCCCGAATTCGAACGTATCTCGATCTTCCATGCCCTGAATCAGAAATCAGTGGCCCGCACTTACGCCCATTCCAGAGGAATGGAGTATGAGGATCTGAACCTGGTTGTTGCCCACCTGGGTAGCGGTATCTCTGTGGGGGCCCATCAAAAAGGCCGGGTCATCGATGTAAACAACGCCCTGGACGGGGAAGGGCCTTTTGGTCCGGAACGGTCCGGGACCCTGCCAGCCGGTGCCCTGGCAAGGTTTTGCCTGGAGAGGGATGTAAGCTGGTCCCAGGTGAATAAAATGCTTATTGGTGAAGGAGGTCTCTATGCCTACGTGGGACATAAAGATGCCCAGCAACTCGAAAAAGAAGCCAGGGAGGGAGATCCCCGAGCCATTTTGCTTCAGAATGCCATGGCTTACCAGATAAGTAAAGAAATTGGCTCCATGGCAACAGTACTGGGTGGTGAAGTTGATGCCATCCTGATCACCGGTGGAATGGCTCATAATCCCGATCTTACCGGAGAGGTAAAGAAGCGGGTTGGCTTTATCGCCCCGGTTTTAATCTTTCCGGGTGAAGATGAGATGCGGGCCCTGGCGCACAACGGATCACTGCTGTTAAGCGGAAAAATAAGTGCCAGGAAGTACGGCGAACAAAAAGATAGTTGATGAAAAAGGCTGCGCTGCTGCTTCTACTTATCGCTCTGACTTTTTCACTTGTTGCCCAGGAGGAAGAATCAACAGGCAGGCAGGGAAAATTCTTCTTCATACCCGAGATTTGGCTCTCCTTTGGTACCAGAACCTACATCGATCTGGCCCCCATGGTAGGATACCATGTTCTGGACCGGCTGGCTCTGGCCCTTGGGCCCCACTATATATTCCAGACACAAAATGCCAATGCATATTATCCCAATAGCTATCAAACCCACGCTTATGGGCTAAAAGGCTTCGCC
>JAUVIT010000286.1 GCA_030592605.1 Bacteroidota bacterium | reverse complement strand
ATTGGAAAATATTAACCAGGAGGACAGTACGGTACACAAAGCTGTGAATACCATCATTCCTGAAATAGAAAAACTTGTGGATGGTATTGTTCCAAGACTGATGAAGGGGGGGCGCCTTTTTTATGTGGGAGCCGGAACCAGTGGCCGGCTTGGTATCGTGGATGCTTCAGAAATACCACCTACTTTTGGCGTTCCTTTTGATATTGTGATCGGAATCATTGCCGGTGGCGACCAGGCGATCCGGAAAGCGGTGGAATCGGCCGAAGATGACAGGAATGGTGCATGGCGCGACCTGGCTAAATTCAACCCCGGGAAAAACGATGTGGTAGTAGGGATCGCAGCCTCGGGAAGAACGCCCTATGTAATTGGTGCTGTTCAGGATGCAAAGAAAAATGGTCTTCTGACCGCCTGCATCACAAATAACCCAAATAGTAAGCTGGCCGAGGCCGTGGATATTCCTCTGGAAGCTCTGGTGGGACCTGAATTTGTTACAGGTAGCACCCGCATGAAGTCCGGTACTTCCCAGAAACTGATCCTCAATATGATCACCACCTCTACCATGATCAAACTGGGGCGTGTAAAAGGCAACAAGATGGTAGATATGCAGCTGACCAATGCCAAGCTGGTAGAGAGGGGTTCCAAAATGATCAGTGAAGAGTTAGGACTGGAAATGGAGGAGTCCAAAAGGCTGCTGCTGCTGCATGGATCCGTACGAAACGTACTGGATAGTTTCAACTAGCTACTTTCTTCCTATGGAACGGGCGTACAGCAACGCAGTGGTGCGATAAAAGATATGCCCCAGTTTTGTAAAAGGCAGGTACATAATCACAAACCAAACAGCCACCAGGTGAAAAAAGTAAAGGTGGTAGGCCAGGGACCATTCTCCAAAACGTGCCAGTTGCACCAGTGTTCCCGAAAGGGTCAGCAGTGCGATGGCTACCAGTAAGAGCCAGTCGGAATAGCCACTCTTCCCAAATACACTTTTATTGAATATCCTTTGCCAGCTCATCATCCCCAGTCCGCAATAGATCATCAGGGAGGCAAGATTTCCCAATATCTTAAATGGATTACTAAGGGGAAGTGGATAATGATGTGTGACAGTGGCCCAAATGGCATAGAGGGTGACCATGATCAAGAGGGAAAATCCAAAAAACAGCAGCATATGGGCCACCTTTCCTGTTTTCCTGGAATCACAGGCTGAGAAAGAACTATGGGAGAGAATCTCACCCAGCACCCTGAATACAGGTAGTCGTTTCATGCCCGCTTCACCAGGAGGAGTTTGCCTCTTCATATCCTTCCAGAACCGGCCAATACCAAAGGATGCAAGAAGATAAAAGCATAGAGTGATGGCCGAAAAAGTTCCATTCAACAGGCCATGTGGGAAAAAGGCTGAATAATCCACCGGTCCTTCAGGAATTCGGAAAGTTCCTGCCAAAGAGAGAATGCTAATAATCACCAGCACTGGAATAGCTATAGCCAGGGGAAGCCACCTTGGATCGCTTACGAGCCTGCCCAGGAATCGGGGCCGGGCATAGTGCCGGTAACTTAGCTGACGGACACTGGATATCACATCGGCTGGTTTAACATCGCGCGGACAATAGCTGCTACAGTCTCCACACTGGTGACAGAGCCAGATATCCACGTTTCCGATCAGTTTATCTTTCAATCCCCAACCCGACCATATCATCTCCTTTCTGGGAAAGGGTCTGTCGGCTGGAGCAAGTGAACATACAGCAGAGCAGTTTCCGCACTGCATGCATTGACCTAGCTGCGATCCGCTCAGGCTGCTCAGTTCCCTCTTAAAAGCCAGGTCGGGTTGTATGTTAACTATCTCACTCATATGTTACTTACATGCTCTTAAACGGATTGGGACCTATAAGCTCGATTTCCTCCACATAATCGTTAATAATCCCCTGTATCTCGTGGTGTTCGGTAATCTCTACAAATTTCGTCTGGATCCGTTCCGGCTCCAGCATCATGGTCTCCAGGGTCTCCTGCAGGTTCTCTCCCCGCTGTTCGGTCAGCTCACTGCCATGGATGAAGTGGCATTGATAATCATCGCCCGGCTTGCATCCGATCTGCAGGATTCCATCGTAGCCATGCGAAAGTGCATCGGAGATCCACACCTTATTGATGGAACCCAGGCAACGCACCGGGATGATCCTTACGAAAGGACTGTATTGCAAGCGATTAATGCCCGCTGCATCCAGCGCCGGGTAGGCATCATTTTCGCAGACAAAAACCAGGATCCGTGGTTTCTCTTCAAACTCATCGGGTACATGTACCGCCTTAATCATGGCCGATACACTATTAATATTAAAGTCGGCGAAACCAATCACACGCTCCGGACAGGAGCCCACGCAGATCCCACACCTGCGACAGCGTGCCGGATTGGGTAAGGGGGTCCCCTTTTCTGTCTCATCATAACTTCCGAAGGGACATTCTTCTGTGCAGCGCTTGCAATCGGTACAACGCTCCATATAGAGCTCAGGCCAGCTCATATCCCCGGCCCTGGGATGTACCGCTTCACCACGCTTCACGCACTCCACCGTCTGAATTGCCTTCAGCATGGCACCAGCCCCATCCTCCCTGCTCATCTCCATATCCATTGGGGACCTGACCGTGCCGGCAGCAAAAATACCGGTCCGCCTGGTTTCATAAGGGAAACAGATAAAATGAGAGTCTGAAAAATCATACTCTAATTCGGGCAAGCCCTTCCCAAGCCGATACTGCAGCTGCAGATCAGTGCTTGCATTGGGCACCATACCCGTGGCCAGCACCACCATATCTGAAGTGATGGTCACCTGGTCATCGAGCAGTGATTCGCTAACAATAACCTGCACCCTGTCTCCCAGATCAGAGACATTTTCAATGAGCCCTTTTGTCATAAAAATTGCATCATCGGCCTGAACCATCTTATAGAACTCCTCCTGGAATCCCGTAGTGCGGATATCCCTGTAGATAATATAAACCTCTGCCTTAGGATTCAGTTCCCTGACATAGAGGGCCTGCTTCAGGGCAGCACTGCAACAGTAGGACGAGCAGTAAGCAAGATGCTTATCATCTCTCGAACCGGCACATAGAATAAAAAGAACACGGTCGGGGACCTGCCCGTCCTGAACAAAGCTTTCGAACTCCTCCAGAGTCTTAACTCTTTCAGAACCATACCCAAGTGGTTCAAGCTTCTCCGTATTATAAGGTTTCCATCCGGTGGCGTTAACCACTGCACCCACCCTCAGTTCAGAGCTAAACTTGCTTTCCAGCAAGACAGAAAAATTTCCAGGTTCGCCTGAAATAGATTGAATGGTACTTTCCAGGTAAACTTCTACCCCACTCTGCTCCTCCACCTCTTTCACGAGTGTGGAGAGATCCGGTTCTTTCAATGTTGACTTGTTTTCGCCATCCGGCAACATCTTAAATATCCTTCCGGCATATCCACCCAGACGGTCCGATTGTTCCACCAAATGTACATGATACCCGGCCCTTGCACCCTCCAGTGCTGAATTGAGTCCTGCGATACCACCACCTACCACAAGAATTTCAGAAGAAAGCTGCTCCGGGATATAGGGAGAAATGTCTTTAATGGAGTCAAGCTTGGCCAGCACCATCCGGGTCTGATCCTCAGCACACATCTGGGTATCCTCATGGCCCGGCTCCATTACCCAGGCAATCTGCTCCCTCAAGT
>JAUVIT010000242.1 GCA_030592605.1 Bacteroidota bacterium | reverse complement strand
GCTGCGTCCAATCACCGTCTGCACATATATTACAGGAAGTTCAGCAGCAAAGTGCACCGAGGCATAGTTCAGGACATCTCTGACCGGTGTATTTGCTCGTCCCATTATCCTCTCCATTCCATAGGCGGCTCCCAGGAAATGACTTTTATTGATCCCTTCGGGTCCACCGGTACCCACAAAAATATTCTTGTTATAATTGGCCATCCCCACCACCTCATGGGGTACTACCTGTCCGATGGAGAGGATCAGGTCATGCTTCCCCTCCACCAAAAGTCTGTTTACCTGGGCTGGCCAGGGGTAGGAGACTCTCCCCTCTGAAACAGTTTCAAGATATGAGGCAGGGACCTCCCCGAGCGACACCACATCATTTCGCCAGTCGTGAACTCTGAACAGGGACTGAGGTAGATCACCAAACATCTTTCTTATCTCCTCCCCTGTCATAGCAGCATGGGTTCCAAGTGCCGGAAGTACATCAGTCAGACGCTCTCCGTAATACTCCCATGCCATCTCTGTTAGCCGTCCAGCCATGCTATGGTACCTGGTCATATCGGGTGGAATGGCCAGCACCTTCTTTTTTGGGCCCAGACTATCAAATGCCTCAGTCAGGGCCTTGTGAATATCCTGGTCTGTTAACACTGCATCGGGTGCCCCCTGCTGAAAATAGATCATATTACACGCCTCCAAATGCACTGTATCCACCATCAACCGGGATACAGATTCCAGTAATAAAATTGCTCATATCCGACAATAGAAAGAGTACCGTTCCATTCAGGTCTTCCGGTTCACCAAATACCCCCATGGGTGTATTTGAAATAATCTTCTCGCCCCGGGGGCTTAACGCTCCTGTCTGCTCGTCGGTCACAAGGAAGCGGTTCTGATTGGTCAGAAAAAACCCCGGCGCAATGGCATTGACCCGTACACCAACTTTAGCAAAATGAACTGCAAGCCATTCTGTAAAGTTATTGATGGAGGCTTTGGCCGCCGAATAGGCAGGAATCTTGGTCAAAGGTTTATAGGCATTCATGGAGGATACATTCAGCACCACACCTTTCTGGCGAGCCACCATATCCCTGGTAAAAACCAATGTGGGCAGCAGGGTCCCGGTAAAATTAAGATCAAATACCTTCTGAAATCCTTCCAGCTCCAGTCCGAAGAATCCATCCTCCAGATGATCCAGCTCCTCCTCCGTAATCTGTTCCAGTTTTGTGGTGGCCTTAGGAGAGTTTCCTCCAGCCCCATTGATCAGCATATCTATTTCACCTACCTCATCTATTATCTGTTTCCTTACTTTTTCCAGAGAGGCTCTGTCGAGCACATTGACCTTGTAGCCATAACTCTTGACCCCCAATTCGGACAAGATATCTGAGGCAAGCTTTTTTGCAGCCTCCTCATTAATATCGAGGATGACCGTAATTACCCCTGCCGAAGCTAATCCGTGTGCCATGGAAGTACCCAGCACACCGCCACCGCCTGTAATCACACATATTTTATCCTTTAACGCTTTAAATGCTTGATGTTCCATTTAATCAAATGATTTAGGTTAATAATAAGCTAAGTTTTCTCGGGTAATTATATCGATGGGGAGCCATTGCCTGGGGGCCGGTTCCCGGTTAAAGACCACCAGGTTATACAGGGAATTCAATCCCTGGAAAGCCTGCTCCTCGGGCTTCTGGGATAGCAGAAAATCAATACGATCCTGTTTTAGAAATTCTATGTTTTCAGGGAGCAGATCATAGCCCACCAGCCGAACCCGTTCCCGCTTAGTTTCTGACAGGAAACGGGCCACCTTATGCACCCTTGAATTGGTCACAAAGAGTCCCGCGATATCATAGGATGAGCAGATCTCGCTTAATTTTTCCTTCAACAGGAGGTCATCTGCCCCATTAAGATCAATACTTATCATATGCTTCGGGTGACTTTCAGAGCTTGCAAAGTAGGCTCTGAATCCCCTCTCCCTTTCGATAATATGTGCATAATGATCTTTTCTGGCAGACATATTGACAATGGCAAGATCCCGACCCTGCTCCATTCCGTAGGAGATAAGCTTGGCGGCCACATAGCCACTGTGATATGCATCCTGTCCCACATAAGATCTTACTGCCGGAGTATCGAGCAGGGAGTTAAACAGGACCACCGGCAGATTTTCCTCAGCACAACGTTCCAGGAATTCGGTGGACTCCTCCCTGAAGACCGGAGCAAAAAGCACTCCCTCCATTTTTCCATAGGGGAAGTTCTCCAGAATGGCTGAAAATCCTAAGCGATCCAGTTGATCGAAGTAAAAACGATGAATGGTCACCTGATCATGGTCCAATGCATCCAGTGCCTGCTGAATACCCTGCTGAGGAAGTTCCCAGAAAGTATGATCGTTCACAACCTTAGGCATGACAACTGCCAGGTGAATATCACGCTTCATAGCCAGCGATCGGGCAGCAATATCAGGCTTATAATCGAAGTCCTCAAGCAATTTCTGGATCTTCTCCCGGGTCTTTGGACTTACCTCCCCCCGCTTATGGATTACGCGGTCCACTGTCCCCATGGAAACATTGGCAATCTCGGCGATATCCTTGATCCTGACTTTAGTCATATATTGCTTTATTACAAGTATTTATAATAATTTAACACCTTCTGTAAACTAGATATTCTTAAACAAAAATAAGTAATATTTTTAGGAAAGAGCCATAAAATTGCTTAATTTCGTGTCCGTACACGGAAAATTATTATAGAATGAAATTAGAGACATACTCCTTTGGGATAGGAGACCGGTTCGGACAACAGGGTTTAGCACAGCTTGGCGCCCTGATCAAAGCAAAAGAAGAGGGAATTGAGATCGTACCCGTCTGGAACAAATCTAACCGGGAACACCAGATTATTCAATCCTCACCTGCAGACACCCTCCATGAAGCAGATTCAGCTGTCTTAGCTTTGCAGTGGGATAAGCCCTATTATGTGGATGCAGACCATATCAACCTGAAGACGGTCGATCCTTTCCTGGATCATGCTAATTTTTTCACCCTGGATGTGGCAGACTATATCGGCAGTGAGATCACAGAACAGGAGTTGCAGGACTTTTTAAAAGAAGCATCAGCCTATGAAGGTGAGCTGCTTATCCCCGGAATCGCTCAGCCATTTAGCGTAAGCGGTGATTTACTTGTAAAAATCGCCAGATCCTTTTTGGGAGCGGTTCGGGAAGCAGCAGCAATTTACAGGCATATTGCTGATAATAAAGGAGCTGATAATTTTATTGCCGAGGTATCTATGGATGAAGTGGACGCAGCGCAAAGCCCAGTGGAACTCTTTTTCATCCTGATGATGATTAAGCAGTATGGCATCCCGGCCCAAACCATCGCCCCCAAATTTACCGGTCGCTTTAACAAGGGGGTCGATTATGTGGGCGATGCAAGTTTGTTCAGGAAAGAATTCGAAGAAGACCTGCTGGTAATTGATTTTGCGGTGAAGTCATTCGGATTACCTGACAACCTCAAATTAAGTGTTCATTCCGGCAGCGATAAGTTCACCATCTACCCCATTATGGGTGAACTGATTAAGAAATATAAGAAGGGGATTCATGTGAAAACTGCTGGCACCACCTGGCTTGAAGAGATGATTGGACTGGCCATGGCCGGTGGAGAAGCACTTCAGATGGCTAAAGATATTTACTGCAGTGCTTATGAGCGACAAGATGAACTGTGTGGCCCATACTCCACAGTAATTGATATCAACCCTGCCACACTTCCCCTACCGGAAGAAGTGCAACAGTGGAATGGTGAAAAGTTTGCCACCACTCTACGAAATATTCCTGGTCACCCCAACTATCACTCCGGCTTCAGACAGCTGATTCATGTGGGCTATAAGGTGGCTGCCGAATTGGGTGAAGCTTACCTTGCAATGATCCGGGAACACTCTGAAATAGTTGGTGAACAGGTAAAGACCAATATCTACGAAAGACATATACAAAGATTGTTTTAAGCAAGAATCCCATGAAGAAATTTCTTGACAAAGATTTCCTGTTGGAGAGTGAGACAGCCCGGAATCTTTACCATGACGTGGCCGCAGGTCTGCCAATTATTGATTATCACTGTCACCTCGACCCCCGACTGATTGCGGACGATGCCAGTTTTGAAAATCTTAGCCAGGTATGGCTTGCGGGTGATCATTATAAATGGAGAGCCATGCGTGCCAATGGAGTGGAAGAACGGTACTGCACAGGTAGGGCAACAGATCAGGAGAAATTTATGAAATGGG
>JAUVIT010000279.1 GCA_030592605.1 Bacteroidota bacterium | reverse complement strand
TCATGGGCACCCTTATTCCCCCTTCATGCAGGAAAGCCTTGGCCCATCCCCTTTCCGATTTAAATGGCCCACCCGATTTAAACCAGGGCGAATCTGTCCCCCCATTGAAAGTTGGTCCATTGTCGGATGAAAAGATAATCAAGGTGTTCTCGTAGAGGCCCTGCTCTTTGAGTGTGCTAACCAGTTCGCCTACCTGCTCATCCAGGTAGGAGATCATGGCTGCATAGCTGGCATGTGGGTAGCGGTTCGGAAAATAAGATTTGTCTCCTGTGTACGGCTCTTCATCCCCAAACTTGTCTACATAGTAATCCACCCATCTTTGGGGAGCCTGTAGTGGCACATGGGGAATGGGGGATGCCCAATAGAAAAAGAAAGGCTTATTACTTTCCTGTTCGATAAATTGGATCATTTCCTCAAACATTACATCCGGTGCATAGCTGGAGAGGGTGTAAGGTTCATAGTTAGCCAGGACCAGAGGATCGGCACCCTCCTTTAGCTTTGTATTAGGAGCCACCGTATCATTTCCCAGGTAGAGGCGCGCTTCGTTCAGATAGAGATGAACCGGATAATAGGTATGTGCCTGTCGCTGGCAATTATATCCGCAGAAAAAATCAAATCCCTGCCTGTTGGGAATACCCTCTGTATGTGGAGCGCCAAGTCCCCATTTACCAATCATTCCTGTTCGGTAACCGGCCGACTGCAGCAAAGTGCCTATGGTCCTTGTATTGGCTGGCAGGGGTCGTTGTCCTTCCAGAGTGGAATCGGCAATCATAGCCCTGTAATCCCACACCTCTCCGCGTACTCCCCATTCATCATTGCCCCTGATATAGGCATGACCACTATGCATTCCGGTAAGCAATACACAACGGGAGGGCGCACAAACCGGTGAGCCCGAATAGTGCTGCGTAAACTTCATTCCTGCTGAAGCCAGTGCATCAATATGTGGCGTTTCAATTAACTCCTGTCCATAACATCCCAGGTCACCATATCCCAAATCATCAGCCAGGATAAAAATAATATTGGGATGAAGCGCTACTGTATGTTCTTTTTTCGATCCGCACCCTGACAAGGTCAGTAAGGCCAATCCAATGCAAATAGAGGTTAGAATTTTCATAGGTCTTAATTTTCTTCAATGATGATTATATCCCAGGCGGCAATGGTCAGGACTTCTCCATTTTTCACAGACTTTGCGGTAACCAGCTCTTTACCCGAACCATGAGGATAAGCAAACTCAATGGGATCGGATGAATAGTTGTAATAGAAGTGCATGGTTTTTCCATCTCCATTGACACCGGACTTGGCAATAAGGGGCCATGAAAACTGAAGATCGGGATTTTTAACTCCGGCTCTTTCCACAGCTTCTTTAATCAGCTTTGCCTGAATCTGATCTGAAAATATAGATCCTTCATAAAGCAGTGTACCCTTCCCATACTCATTGATGGTTACAGCCGGGTATTCTGAGAAATAGGGATGATCATAATAGGCCAGAGGCTGAGCTGTTTCAGGGATAAGATATTCCATCCAGTCAGTGGCGAAATTCTCCTCCACCTGGAATGGATTATCCTTTAGAGGAAGCGCCTTGATATTGGAAAATTCCTGGTAGTAGAAACCACAGGCTTCACGCAGCGGACCAGGTGCCATAACAGGCCGGACCATGGAATTTTCGTCGCTGAATCCACTTTTAAATTGCATGATCACATGACCTCCATTCTTAACGTATTCACTAATCTCTTGCAATAATTCATCAGAAGCCACATATAAAGATGGGATAATTACCAATTTGTATTTTTCCAGATTCAACTGTTCGGGAAAGATAAAGTCAACTCCTATGTTATTCTGATATAAGACCTTGTGAAATTGGGCCACCAATTGATTGCGATAGGCACTGTTGCTCGATTCTTCCCAGTCAGAACCGGATCCGTTAAAGGGCATAAAATTCAAAGCATCGTTGGAATCATGGCTGAACAGGATAGCTACATCATTCTTCTTTTTAAGGTTCACCAGCTTTGTTCCGAATTTTTGCAGCTCATGTGCTGTCTTGGAGACCTCCGCATAAGCCCTGTTGGGCTGCAGATCGTGGGAGAGTACCCCTTTCCAGTAAATTTCCTGCCCGTAATGAATGGAGTGCCAGTGCCAGTACTCTACCATATTGGCACCTGAGCCAATATGCGCATATACATTCTGCCGCATCTGACCCGGGTAAGGAGGCTGCTGGGTCTTGGATGTCCATCCAATGGTCTGGGCATTGGTTTCAGTCACCAGGTAATTGCTACCCTTCACCGATCTGAAGTAATCCCCTGCAAAAGCAATCTCGTTGCCGGTAAGATCGTCCTGCTGACCATGGTATACATTCATGGCCATGACATCCATTTTCGAAGCACTGGAAATCTGGTCTATGTTTTGAACCGAAGGCATAAAGCAATGCATAATAAACTGATCATCCCGTTTGTATTCGGCCACAATCTCCGATTGCCATGTGAGGAAATCTGCCACAGCCTTCCGGTTAAACCGAGCCCACTCCAGCTTATACCCCGTATTGGTAACTCCATCCCGGGGAGGTACTTCCTCCCAACTGTCGATGGTCATTCCCCAGTAGTTCAGTCCCCAGATCTTATTCAGATTCTCCGTGGTTTTGTATTTCTTTTTCAAATGATTGACAAAACTCACTTGAAAGTCATAATTGTTAACTCCTCTTGCCTCTGTTTCATTATCCACCTGGTATCCAATGATGCCTGGATGGGAAGCATAATGCTCCATCATCTTTCGGATAATCCTCTCCGAGTAAAACAGAAAGGTAGGGCTGGTAATATTCATATTTTGCCTGATCCCATAACTGGCTTCCCTTCCATTGCGGTAATCGATCAGAATCTCAGGGTGCTTGTGCCATAACCAGGCCGGTATGGAGTAGGTTGGTGTACCGAGAATTACCTTGATGCCAGCTTCATACATCTTGTCAATAATGCGGTCCATCCAGGCAAATTCAAACTCCCCGTCCCTGGGCTCAAACAGACTCCAGGTGGATTCACCCACCCTGACCACGGAGATTCCAGCCTCCTTCATCATCCGTACGTCTTCATCAAGCCTTTCATAGGGCATGTACTCATGATAGTAGGCTGCACCATATAGAATATTTTCCTGATGAATGGATTGAGCATTCAAGAAAAAAGGAATAGCAGCGATCAGGAAAATTGCATAATGGATCTTTTTCATCTTGTTGAAGTTGTATTGATTAATTTATATGTGTAAACCAAACATTCATTTTACCCACCTCGCGGTTGGCCCAGGCGTAATAAGGGATCAGATTGATCTCCTCACCCTTTAACATATTGATCCCTCCAAGGAGTCCGGGATTGAATTGGGATTCAAATCTGGAATCAGGGCTAATCTTAGCCTCCAGAACATCTGTGTCATTATCGCATTCCTCCGCACAATAGACCAGCGGGCCATACTGCACTGCCAGGAGCCCCTCTTTGGCACTCACATCTTTATGTGCTGCGATCACCCGATCCTCCATGGGCAGCTCCAGCGTAATCCGGTCTCCTTTCTTCCAGGTGCCATGCAATACGGCATAACCTTTCACGCTTTCGATCTCCACTTTTTCACCATTGACCATCAAATGGGGCTGCGACTGCTGCTCATCAACAAAGTGAAATAGGTCCGATGGAACAGGGGTGTTTACCAGCCATCCCGGGATCCGGATATGTATATCAGCCTCCACTGCCTCTTCATTCATAAAGTCCAGCTGAATATGACCCTCCCATGGATAATGGGACTGCTGTCTTATT
>JAUVIT010000051.1 GCA_030592605.1 Bacteroidota bacterium | reverse complement strand
TTCCTTAAGTATTATAAGTGCATTTGCTACGGGCCTTTCACCTGTTTTATCGCTTGGAATATTCACAAGTCCTTTCTCTAAGATCCACATGCTTGTAGATCCTCCTCCGTCCAGATTAATTGCATCAACACAACCCAGTTCAAGCAGAAATTCCTGAACCTCCGTCAGATTCATCCCTTCCGCCTGTTCTGAGCGGCCATCAATGGTAATGAAGACGATAGATTCTCTGGTGATGCCCACACAGGTTCTGGGATGCCGCACATCTGCAAATTTCATATCAGGCAATTTCTGAGCTAAGGAATCACTGATCAACAAAGGGCCGCATATCATCACGAAGATTTCTTTTGTTGATTCCGCATAGTACTGCTCCCCCTTAGCAGATTCTATCTCCAAAATATGGTTTTTATTCAGAATTAGGGCGCCGTTAGCTAAACTATCAGGAACTGCCCATTTTAATTCCGACGGTCTGGTTCTGCTGATTACGGAATCACCTATTTCAAAGTAGGTAACACTACCTCCAGTATCCATATCAAAAAAGCTCCCATTGATCGCTGCTCTTGCATTCCTGTTCACAGCAATCTGACTTGTTTTTAATAATTCAGATGTTTGGTAAGCAAAATCGAGATTGTAAACAGAGAGATATGCTTTGTCCAATATCAAAAGGTTGATATTCTGATTGCTGTTAAACAGGGTGTCTGTTTCGATGTGTACAAAATATATGGAATCAGTTCCTGAAGACAGAGGCTCTTCAGCGTACTGACAAAAGCTGTAGGTTGCGAAGAAAAATATGTTGAGAATAATAAGGACTGCTGATTTCATTAAATCTGACTATTTAAGTCCCATTTCAATGATTACAGGCAAATGATCTGATAAGCTAGAAGCAGTGTCACTGGTGATTATTTCTGCTCTGGTGACTCCCTCAGCCAGGTTTTTCGATGCGAAAACATAATCCAATCGTCGTTGATCCCCGTGTTCTCCCTCTTTCTCCACCAAAGTAGGAAAGCTGCCAGGGAATATATAGGAAGAGTTTCGCAAGCTGGCCTCAAGGTCTATAAGTCCAAAGTCCAGAACCTCCTGAATTACTGTATAATCAAGTTTGCCATTATTCAGGTTCTTTTCCTCGAAAAGCAAATCGCGTTCATTAAAAAACGGTTCCAGTTTGCCATGTGAATAATAACTTGAATCGAGAGGGGAGAAGGTATTAAAGTCACCAGCCAGAATTACTTTCGAATTTGCTGGAAGAGTATTAATGTCCTCCAGAATACGATTGATTTCACTTTTCCTGGTTTCCCAGTTGGAAGGATGTAAATGAATGACATAGAAATAGATTCCCTTTATTCTGACCCGCAACAATCCATGATGGAAGCCTTCTCTTACCCGATGTACATCTTCAATTGGATATCGTGAAGTGATGCCGGTTGGAAATCCCTCTTCTTTAAGTAAGACACTGTAGGCATGGCCATAACTTTTAGCGTCTTCTGCTAGCTTTGCCTGGTTGTATTCATTGAGCTCCTGAAGAGATACAATATCAGCTTCTTGATCATTCATCCAGGCAATCCAGGTCTTTTTCCTTTCGGGCACTTTGGTAAATCCATACCAGACATTGTGGGAGATGATTTTAAGATTTGAAGATTCCTTAAAAGTCTCATTTTTCCCGGATTTGCATGAAGAAAAAGAAGAAGCAATTACTAAGAGAATAGCTATACCAATGATATTAACGGATCTATTCATTTTCTGTGCTTATTCGAATTTGAGGCTTAGAATATCTCCATCCTTTTTTGAGTTGTTGAGACAATGCTTCAACAATTTCCCTGTGTGCAGGATCGGTAGCTATGTTTTTATTTTCCTGTGGGTCAATCTGATGGTCGAATAGTTCATTGCACAACAGATCGCCCGCTATTTTCTCCTCTTTAATCCAGCTATACCACTCTACGTATCTATACCGGTCAGTCCGAATAGCATAGCCCATTTGCTCTCCCTCAACAGTCTTTGTGCGGCCAAAGCGACCCAGGAGGAATTGGCTATATGCTGCTGTTTTCCATTCCAGATCCGGGTTCTCTAATAAGGGGACCAGACTTGTTCCCTGCAGGTGCTCTGGTACAGCAAAATTTGCCAAAGCGCAAAGGGTGGGATAAATATCCACAAATTCAGTTAAAGCTTTAGTATGTCGCCCTTTAGCACTTACCCTGGCGCCGCTGATAATCAAGGGAACCCTGGTGTCAATCTCATAATTTGTCTGCTTGCACCAGCCATTGTGTTCTCCCAGTTTCCAACCATGATCTCCCCAGAGTATTACAAGGGTATTTTCAGCCAGCCCAAGCCTTTCCAACTCATCAAGGAGTCTTCCGATCTGTGCATCGGTATAGGAAACGCTGGCATAATAGCCATGCTTTATCTCTCTCTGCCGGTCTTCATCCCATGCAGCCTCACCAGGCAGGGGCAGGTTGTGACAATCAGAATAGCCTCGCAGTTCGGCCTCTCCATGAACCAGATATGCCGGACTTCCTTCCGGAATATATTGGTTTTCTGCCAGTGGGATTTCACTTCTGTTATACAGATCCCAGTATTTCTTTGGAGCATTGAATGGAAGGTGAGGCCTGTAGTAGCCAACAGAAAGAAAGAAAGGCTTGCTCTCGGATTTTAATTCCTGAAGAATCTCAATGGCTCTTGTGGTTTGTGCTCCGTCATAATATGCATCATCGTCAACATCTGCGTTTTCAGTGGCGTTTGCTTTCACATACCAGTGTCCCAGTTGATCAATTCTGGATTTACCATTGGCTTTCAGTTGCTCGATTTTCTCTTGCTGGATAGCCAGGATTTCCTCATTGACATAAACAGCATCGGGGTCAAAAGGAAAGCCATTAATGTTTTCAGGTGTAATGGACCATGATATGGTATCCGGATCGTTGTTATGAAAAGCTTTTCCCAATCCGATAGTAGTATATCCGTGTTGTTTGAAAAACTGGGGTAAAGTAACCACGTCGGGTACATTATCCCTGAAGTCTGTTCTAAGATCCCAGACCTGAATTGAGTCTGGCCGAAGACCGGTTAGCAAACTGGCTCTTGACGGATTACACACTGCTTGCTGGCAATAAGCACGGTCAAAAGTGACTCCCTGCCTCGCAAGACGATCCATATTGGGTGTAAGAATAAACTCATCTCCATAAGCCCCAATATCAGGACGCAGGTCATCCACAGGTATGAAAAGAATGTTTGGCAATGACTTATCCGCTGCTATATAATTATCAAGCTCTCTTATCTTAATATTCCTAAATGAAACCATGCCGGGATGATCCTGAAAGCATATATGTCCTTTGGAAAACTTACCATAGTCAAACCAGCGAGCATCTCCAAGATACTCAGCATCTTCAGGTCTGCTAAACTTGCTGTTGAGAACCATAGCGTCCCATTCAGGCCCTTCCAGTGGAAATGAGTTAATTAAGACATCATTGAGAATTACCTCTCCGCGATTGGCTTTGTAATCTATTTTAATGTGATATGAGTTCCATTGCTCAGATGGTCTGGCCACATTTGTTTTTTCAGGAGCGGATAAATCATATAAGGCCCCAACAAAATGCTTGTGAGTAATCAGATCCTCTATTGCATTATTTACTTCAATTTCTCCCCCGAGAGCAATATTGGGATCGTCATAGATAGCAGGGTCTAAGATCTGGATTTCCGGTCCCGTTTGGTAGGGGTAATTATACTTCTCATCTTCACGTACGCCCCACATAAACCCGCTGTTCCCTCCGGGAATTATCTTCCAGTCAAATTTTATTTCAAAATTCCCATAAACTTTGTCCGATAACAGGCTTGCATCCCCTTCCCCCGACTCCATATCAGATACACCATTGAAGATCAAGGTTCGATCTTCCACGATCCATCCTTTCTTCGATCCATCATCCTGAAATATATGCCAACCCTCCAGAGAGTTATCAGCAATTAATGATTTCCATTCAGAATCTGTTGAGCTACAGCTTGTAAGGACAATGGTCAGAAAAAGGAGTATTATTTTATTATTCATACGATCAAATTTTACCCATCTAATTTAGGAAGAATTGTGGAGCCGTAGCTGTAAAATCTTAATAAGTAGTTGATATCTAAAAGGAGGTGAAACAGGCCCGAGGGGGCATATTTATATATCTTACAATAATCAATTATCTTTACACCTTCAAATTGAGGAAATAGATGAGTGAGAATAGGGAGCAAGTATTTGAAAATGAGGAATTCCAGGTACTGCTAAGGAAGTATGAGGATATGAGGAGCGGCACGCAGTCAATCTTCTTTGATGTGGAGGAGTTTGAACAGATTATCGATTACTACCTGGACGATTTTCAGTATGATGAGGCGAGGGAAGCTGCAAACCTTGGTAAAAGGCAGCATCCGGCTTCGGTTGAGATCAAGTACAAATTCATCCACATTTATATTGAGCAGGGACAGCCCAAAAAAGCACTGGCCCTACTGGAGGAAATCCCGGTGTGGGAGGAGAACAATCCCGAACGCTATTTCCTGAAGGGGACAGCACTTTGTCTCACCGGAAAACTGAAGGAGTCTGAAGCTCAATTTGACAGGGGGCTGGAACTTTCTGGTGATGAAACCTTTGAGGCCTTGATTAACATCTCCATCGCTTTTGAAAATGTCAGACATTTTGAGCAGGCACTTAAATACCTGATGCAGGCATATAAACAACAACCGGAGAACCTCTCGGTACTTTATGACCTGGGGTACTTTTACGACCGCTTACATAAGTTTGACGAGAGCCTGAAATACTATCAGCAGTACCTTGACCTGGATCCCTATTCAGATAATGTTTGGTACAACATAGGTATTGTTTATCATAAATTGGAATATTTTGAAAAAGCCGTAGATGCATACGACTTTTCCATTGCCATCAATCCCGACTACGCGTCATCCTATTTCAACAAAGCCAGTGTCTGGGTGAATGCAGGGAGGTATGATAAAGCCATTGCAAGCTACAATGAATTCCTTGAGGTGGAGCCGGAAAGCACTCAGGCTTACTGTTACATGGGTGATTGTTTTGAGCAGATGAATCAGCTGGAGGATGCCCTTGGGGCCTTTCGAAAGGTGATAGAACTGGACAACAGTGATCCGGAGGGTTGGTTTGGGGCCGGAATGATTTATCACCGTTTGGGGAGACAGCAGGAAGCTATCACTTACATGCTAAAGGCCATCGAGTTTGATAATAAGAATCTCGATTACTGGATTAACCTGGGATATGCCAACGAAGATGCAGGACTGACTGATGAAGCCATCAAGTGTTACTCTTATGTAACACGTACCGATGCCAAAGATCTGGATGGCTGGGGTGCGCTGACAGGACTTCTTATGAAGGAGGGACAATTCGAAATTGCGCTGGGTTTTTTACGTGAAGCTTTTGTTCATCACTCAGACGATGCCGGAATAAAAATGAAAATGGCTGTATGCCATCTGAAGCAGGGAGATAAAGAGCTTTCTGTTAAATTTCTTAATGAAGCACTTGAGGCAAACAATGATCTGGAATCAGAATTCTCCTACTTTTTCCCAGAAGGTGTCCGGGACCCTGAGATAGAGCATATTATCCAACAATATAAAAAGTAATTTCTTATGAATTTTCCACTAACACATGTCCCTGAAAGAACTTCGGGTAAACGCGATTTCGGTCTGACTATGATGATGGATAAAGGTTTGAGTCTGAAAGAGTCTGAACACTTTATTGATTCCAGTGCACCCTACACCGACCTGGTGAAATTCGGGTTTGGAACAGCGCTGATTACCCGGGACCTGAAGGAAAAAGTGAAGCTTTACCAGTCGGCAGGACTAAAACCCTATTTTGGTGGAACCCTCTTTGAAATGTTCTTTGTGCGTGGCGAGTTTGATGCATACAGAAAGTTTGTGTCTGAATCGGGAATTGGCAATGTGGAAGTTTCTGACGGTACAATTAAAATGGATCATGATGAGAAACTGGAATGCATTGCCACGCTTGCTAATGATTTTGAGGTGCTATCTGAAATCGGAAGCAAAATAAAAGGGGTGGAACTATCCAATGATGTATGGGTCTCCCATATGAAAACAGAGCTTGAATCCGGGGCCTGGAAAGTAATTGCAGAAGCCAGGGAGAGCGGCACCATTGGTATCTACGAGTCCGATGGTTCGGCTAACAGGGAACTGATCGATGATATCATGAAAGAAATTACAGTTAATGATGTATTGTGGGAAGCACCCCTAAAGGCACAGCAAACTATGTTTATTCAGATGCTTGGAGCCAATGTAAACCTTGGCAACATAGCTCCAAATGAGGTGGTTTCATTGGAGGCACTTCGGTGTGGCATGCGTGGAGATACTTTTTTTGATGTATTGCCGGAAGAGTTTCACACCAGAAAACAGTAGGTTTTGAAGAAGAATGCAGCAAGGTACCTCTACCTGGTACTAAAGGGAATGGGCATGGGAGCAGCAGATGTGGTACCGGGTGTATCCGGAGGGACCATCGCATTTATTACTGGAATCTATGAAGAGCTGATTAACTCTATTAAGGGGGTCAATCTGAAGGCGATTAAATTGTTTTTTACGGGTCGTTGGTTTTCATTCTGGAAACAGATTAATGGAAACTTTCTGCTGGCCGTATTTTCAGGAATCTTTATCTCGGTTCTTTCCCTGGCCAAAGTACTGGAATACCTGCTGGAAAACCAGCCAATATTGATCTGGTCATTCTTTTTTGGTTTGGTAATGGCTTCTTCTTATGTGGTTTCACGAAAGATTGCACGTTGGCAATATCCCAAAATAGTAGCACTTGTGGCTGGAATCGGCATCGCTTTCTATATTACCAGTGTGACTCCAACTACAACAACAGATGCCTCCTGGTTTGTGATCTTTTCGGGCGGACTTGCCTCTTGTGCCATGATCCTTCCCGGGATTTCAGGCAGTTTTATCTTGCTGTTGTTGGGAAAATACACCTTTGCCCTTCATGCTGTAAATGAGCGTATTATACTCGATCTTCTCTTATTGGGTGCTGGTGCGGTGACCGGGCTAATCATCTTTGCTAACCTTCTTTCCTGGCTGCTGAGAAAGTACCACGATGTCACCATTGCAGTGCTTGTGGGGTTTATGATCGGATCGCTGAATAAGATATGGCCATGGAAAGAAACTTTGAAGACCATTGTGGTTGAAGGCGAGGTAAGGCCACTGGTGGAAAAAAATATACTGCCTTCAGTAGGAAACCCGGGCGATCAGTTCTGGTTAGCACTCCTTATGCTTGTTGCCGGTGTCATATTGATCCTAAGCGTTGAGATCGGGCTGACAAGGAATAAAAAACACAGCTAAGATGCGCCAGTTTGGACTCATTGGATATCCTCTGGGACACAGTTTCTCAGCCTCCTTCTTCGCTAAGAAGTTCAAAGAAGAGGGAATTGATGCCAAGTACAGGAATTTTCCACTGGAAGGTATAGCTGATTTTAAGGCGCTGGTTAAAAAGGAAAAGGACCTGGTGGGATTGAATGTTACGGTTCCTTACAAGCAGGTGATAATACCCTACCTTAATTCACTAAGCCACACGGCTGAGGCAATTAAGGCGGTAAACACTATCTCTTTCAAAAGGAGTGGGGGTAGGCTTGAACTTGTGGGTGACAATACAGATGTAATTGGCTTCAGGAGATCCCTGGAGCAATATTTGAAGCCTCACCATTGCTCGGCCCTGGTACTGGGAACTGGAGGATCATCTAAAGCAGTTCTACATGTCCTTGATCTGCTGGCCATCACATACACCAGGGTGAGTCGTAGTGCCGGGGACAAACAAATTACTTATGGAGATCTTAATGATGAGCTTCTAAGTAAGACTACTTTAATTATTAATACTACACCGCTGGGTATGTATCCAGGGGTGGAGACTTTCCCTCATATTCCCTATGAAGCCCTCTCACCCAATCACCTCTTATTCGATCTGGTTTATAATCCGGAAAAAACAGAATTTCTGTCCAGGGGCGAGAAGCAGGGATCTGAAATTGTGAATGGCCATGATATGCTAATCTACCAGGCTGAGGCGTCCTGGAAAATTTGGAATGCTTAATAGTTTCTAATTAGAGAATATGGGTAATCAAACCACAAATCCCGGACAACAAGTGCATGCAGCCCTTTTATATGGTATGCAAAGATCAGGAAGTAACTATACCGAGCAGGTGCTGCTTCAGAACTTTAAGAATATTCGCTTTTGCAACAACGACTTTGCCAGATGTTTACCCGTTCATAAGCATTTCAGGTTGTATGATGAAAAAGCTGTTATTCCTGATGTCAGGTTCTACAATAGCTTTATTTACAAGAATTTTAAGGATTTCAAGGAACATGTTGAGATGATTCTCGGACGATCGGTCAAGCTCTTTATTGTTACCATGAAAGATCCTTACAGCTGGTATGTAAGTTACAAGAAGCATGCGAAGAAGAATAAATTCACCTACATTAAAAATTCCTTGAATTCCCATTACATCATTGACTATAATTTGTTCTATAGAAAATGGCTCGACTTTTCTGTGGAGGCACCAGGGGAGGTTTTAATGGTGAAATATGAAGATTTAATTGGAGACCTTGAGGCTTCATTGCAAAGGATGGGTGAGAAGCTCAAGCTAGACAGATCTTCAGAGCAGATTG
>JAUVIT010000069.1 GCA_030592605.1 Bacteroidota bacterium | reverse complement strand
ATCCATTGAACAGTAAGTTGAATGCCCGTGCTGGCATTTGTGGCTTGATATCCAAGATCGTTTGTTGCTTTTTGAGATGAGACGACCCAGTTGTGATTGAATTTACGTACCAGGTCAGGAACGATCAGGGGAGGCCTGCCCGATAAAAGCGAAATGAATTTCATCACTCCGGCAGCAGCAAGCATAATCCAAAGCGGGATTTTAAAGAGCCTGTGACGGACGCCGCTTGCTTCGCGGATAAGCTCAAATAACTGATTGTAGGAGATATTTTCGCCACCAAGCACATAGCGTTCTCCAGGTCTTCCTTTGTGCATGGCCAGCAGGTGACCGCTTACCACATCTTCCACGAAGACATAGTTTCCCGAGCTCTTTCCGTTGCCCGGAATCAATCTCCACTTGCCCTCTACGTATTGTTTGATCATTTTGGTGACTCCGTTGGATTCGCTCAGGTATCCCGGTCCATAGACCCTGGTAGGGTTGACTACAATCACTTCCGGATCAGTGTCAGTGCGGCCCAGTATTTGTTTCTCACGCTGGAACGTGGAAGCCTCATAGTCGGTAAAAAAGGACTCAGGCGCTGGAGAGGATTCATGAACAGCCTCCTTTTTGGAGGGCCCCAGGATTCCTGCTGTTGAAGTAAGTACCACCCGGCGGACTCCCTGCTTGCCTGCCGCTTCAATCACATTCAATGCACCATCCACATTGAGCCGGAAAATCATCTCAGGGTCCTTTGCCCACACTCCGGCAAAAGCTGCTACATGGTAGGCCTCCTTACACCCTTCAATGGCTCGATGCAGGGAGGCTTTATCCAGGATGTCGCCTTTGAAAAGCTTTACTCCAGCATGACGAATCAAGTTTGCTTTGGATTCGGAACGAAAGAGGGCATGTACTTCATGGCCTTCCTTCACCAGCCTTTTTACAAGTTGTATCCCGATAAAGCCCGTTGCCCCTGTGACAAATACTTTCATTTTAGCGGACTTTTTTAATAAGCATCTCTGGATGGGCTCTCAAAGAGAACCATTCATTGCTAAGTGCCATTATTGAGTGTAAAATCACGGCACCCCAGATATTTCCTGTGATCAGGGTCATATAACAGAGTATGATACCAACCGGGATGGCCCCAAGGGTTTCACCCGGACCTTTATAGAAATGGGCAAAGGCATAGAGGGCACAGTTCAAAGCGATGGCGGGCCCTGGATCCATTACATCCAGAGAGGCATGCAACACAAGTCCCCGGAACAGAAATTCATATCCCACGAGGAACAGGACCCAGCTTACACCACTTATGACAAGCATCCCAGGCGTCCACCTTAAGGCCCTGATTTGTGGATAATTTTCAAGGTTTCCAGGTTTCCGGGCAGCAAAATAGCCCATGATCAGGATCAGAGGGATTAGTAGCCAGAACCAGGCAGGGGGAGCTGAGTGGAAAGTGAAAGACAGTCCGTATTCTTTCAAGCTACGGTCGGGCAGGAAAAGAATGATCAGGACCGAAATTACTCCCAGGAACAGAAATCCCAATATCCGTTGAAGTAGAACATGGTTTCCTTGCCCGTCCAGAATTTTGCACATGCCACCAAACTTACCTCTGCAGGTCTTATTTTGCGAGAGAAAATAGTAGCCTCCAAATCCCACAACGCACCATAAAACAGCAATACTGAACCGAAGATTTTCGGGACTAATTGGCATCAGGATTATCAGCCATTTCATTTACCAGATTAGTCACAGAGCGGAAATCGATCTTCCCGGTACCCATCATGGGCAGTTCCGCAATGACAAAGAACTGACGGGGGAGGGCTATATTGGGAAGCTCCTGGCCCATTTTACGAAGGATGGCCACCTTGTTGATCTCTTTGGTTACAGCGGCTACTATGGTGGCCCCTTTGACTTCATCGGGGATCTCCACGATGCAGCATTTGACACCTTCGGGCAGGTGCTGTTCCATCACATTTTCCACCCTTACCAGTGATACCATCTCGCCGCCAATTTTTACAAAGCGCTTGAAACGGCCCGAATGCCACAGGTAGCCGTCCTCATCCAGGTATCCCATGTCGCCTGTGTTGTACCACCCGTCCACAATGCTCTCATCGGTCAGTTCCGGGGCTCCCAGGTACCCTTTCATGATCAGGTCACCTTTGACCAGGATTTTGCCTACTTCACCAGTTTTGCACTCTACACCGGTTTCAAGGTGCTCAATTTTTACGCTGACATTTGGAATCAACTTTCCGGTACTACCGGGCCTGTTAAATTCAAGGGAGTTTACTGATATTACCGGAGATGTTTCGGTGGCTCCATAACCCTCCAGCAATGTGACCCCATGTTTCTTTTTATAGCCGTCGCGCAGGGCATCTGGACATTTGTCGGCCCCGGCAACCATAATGCGCAGGCTTTTATAGTCACCCGGTTCAGATTTCTGCAGGTATCCCCAGAAGAAACTGGGAGTACCTACCATGATGGTTGGTGCTTCCTCACGGGCGATATTACTGATGGTCTGGAAATCGGTAGGATTGGAATAGGTAACCATGGTCATCCCTTTCACAAAGGATACCCACAGGTTGACCGTCAGACCGAAAATGTGGAAGAAGACCAGGTTGGCCAGCAGGATGTCATCTTCTGTAATATGCACATGTTCTGAAAAATCACGAATGTTGGAAGCCAGGTTCTTGTGGGTTAGCTGAACCACCTTGGGATCCTTCTCACTACCACTGGTAAAAAGGATGGCGGCATTGTCGTTTTCGTCTCCCTTGTGAATGCTGTTGAGGAGCATTCCGGTAGGAAGCTTGGTTCTCAACGCTGCTTTCAGCTTGTCTCCTGTGGAGACTCCTTTCATGATATCTTCGATCATGACCATTCCATCCATGACCGGACATTCAATTTTATCTAGCAGGGCCTTCGAGGCGATGATGGTCTTAAAGTTGCATTTTTCCTGTGCATATAAGGCATTCTGCTCCGCACCGGTGGAGTAGTTGATCATCACCGGAACACGTCCGCTCATCAGTGCTCCCACTGTGGCAAGTGCACATCCGGCCGATGTGGGAATCATAATTCCAATGTATCCCTTATCGTATTTATCGAATTTCTTAGCAAGGATCAATGCCCCAATCAGAGCCCTACCGTAGGTTACATTGCTCTTGGTGGTCTTATCCTTAATGGCCATTTTCTTACTGAGCCTCTTGGCATTCCTGACAAATTGTTGATGTAGCAGCATAATGGTCGTAGTTTAGTTAAAATAGGGTAAATTAGTCAGGTAAATATAACAATTTGATCGAATTTTGCATTTGCGCAGCATACTTATTATCTGCATCTGGGCGCTAGGCCTGCTTAATCCGGGACAACTGGTTTCTGCTCAGGCCTCAGGTTCTGTTTCCGGCACAATTATAGATGCCGGTTCTAAAGAGCCTTTGATAGCTGTCAATGTAAGTGTCGAAAAGAGGATAGGTACAGCTACCGACCTTAACGGGGCCTTCTCACTTAAACTTGATGAAGGTCAGCATACACTCGTGTTTTCCTACCTGGGGTATTTGGAACAACAAAAGGAGATTACCATAAGTGAAGGTGAAACCCTTCGGCTGGAGATAGAGATGAAGACAAGCAGCAAAATGCTTGAGGAAGTGGTGGTAAGTGCCGGGAAATATGAGCAGAAATTGTCTGAGGTCACTGTCTCCATGGAGGTGATTAAGCCTCATGCTTTGGTCAATCAAAATATTGTATCGCTTGACATGATCCTGGAGAAGACTCCCGGCATCAGTATCCTGGATGGACAGCCCAGTATCAGGGGAGGAAGCGGTTTTAGTTATGGAGCCGGGAGCAGGGTGCTAATGCTGGTGGATGATATGCCAATGCTTTCAGCAGATGCAGGAGATGTCAAATGGAACTTTTTACCGGTGGAGAACATCAATCAGGTGGAGGTGATCAAAGGGGCATCCTCAGTATTGTACGGTTCCTCGGCCCTGAATGGGGTGATTAACCTCCGCACACGCTTCCCGGGCAATGAGCCTGCCACAGAAGTGACTCTATTTGGAGGGGCCTTTATGAATCCGGCGCGTAAAGAGCTGATATGGTGGGACCGTCAGCCATTGTTTGCCGGCGGATCATTCAGTCACCTTCGAAAGATTGGGAATCTGGATCTTTCCCTGGGAGGAAACTATTTCAAGGATGAAGGATACCGGGAAGGTGATTACCAAAACAGGATCAGGGGGAATGTGGGGCTCAGGTACCGGTCAAAGAAGATCCAGGGATTAAGCGCTGGACTGGCTGTCAGTGCTATGTATGTGGACCAGTCAGATTTTTTGCTCTGGCAGGATGCAGACTCAGGAGCATACCAGCAGCCTCCAGCTTCCCTGACGCCCTTGACTGGTAACAGGTACAACATCGATCCCTATGTAGAATATTCCACCAGGGGAGGGAACAATCACTCTTTAAAAACCAGGTTATACAGTGTGGATAACTCCACAGTAAATACCGACAGGAACAACGCTTCAAAGCTCTGGTATGCCGAGTACCGCTATTTGAAAAGATTCCGTTCGCAAACCCAGTGGACCAGTGGTCTCTCCTTCTCAAAGAATAAGGTGATCGCCAATCTTTATAATGATCATGCAGGATCAAATACTGCTGTTTACTCGCAAGTGGATGCAAAAGTATTCAACAGGCTGCATCTCTCCTCGGGTGTTCGGTGGGAGATCAATACCCTGGATGGCGATTTCTTCTATTCTCTGCCTGTGCTAAGAGTGGGCCTGAATTACCAGGTCGGGAAGAATACTTTTCTTAGGGGCTCCCTGGGGCAGGGATATCGATTCCCTTCCGTAGCTGAAAAGTTTACGGACACTAATATCGGTGGGTTGAAAATCTTTCCAAATCCCGAGCTGGACCCGGAACAGGGCTGGTCGGCCGAGCTGGGAGTAAAACAGGGCCTGGCTTTCGGGAATTGGTCTGGATATACCGATATGGCGCTTTTCTGGACGGAATATCACAATATGATTGAGTTTACCTTTGGTGTTTATCCGCCCAATCCGGATGATATTCCCACCTTTGATGATGTGGGATTCAAGGCGCAGAACATTGGTTCAGCAAGGATCAGTGGGTTTGATAGCCAGCTCTCATTAACTGGACCGGCCGGACCTGTTGAGCTACGGTTTTCCGGAGGCTATACCTATATGAATCCTGTGGACCCTTCTCTTCTGGATTCTGCCGAAATTGTGGCGGAGGATGGACAAATTCTGAAGTACAGGCGCCGGCATTTGCTTAAGCTGGATCTGGAGGCAGGTGTTTGGAAAATTTTTGCAGGTGCAAATTTTCAGTATTATTCAAGGATGATCAATATAGATGAGGTTTTTCTTGATCCTCTGGTAGGGAATATGCTCCTGCCCGGATTCCCTGATTACTGGGAAGAGAATGAGCCGGCTTATTCATTGCTGGATTTAAGATTGGGGTGGAATATCACTGGCATGATCAGGATTACAGCCATACTCAGGAATGCCTTTAATGTGGAGTACCTGGGACGGCCAGGCGATATTGGTGCACCACGCAACATTACCCTGCAGTTGCACCTTGACCTTTGATTCGCAGAGAAGCTATCTGGATTTCATAAACTTTCCCGTGAAGTAATCTTCATTAGTCTCGACCCTGTAGAGATAGGTGCCGGCTTGCAAGTCACTACCATCGAAGCTAAAGTTGTGCTTACCCGGAGCAGCTATTTCCGATTCCTGATGTACCAGGATACCAAGAATGTTGTATATGCTTAACTCAATCCTTTCCTGATTTGGAGTATAATAAGACAGGCTGGTCCTAAACGAAAATGGATTTGGAACATTCTGAAAGACCCTGAATTCTGAATCCCGGGGTGGATCTATTCCCAAAGCTTCTACCACTGTAATAACCACAGAGCTATCATCCACAACCTGTGCTTCAAGCGGACCGCCGAAATCAACAGTGGCAGTAATGAAAATGGATAATGCAAATACACCAGTCTGGGTGGGAGTTCCTGTAAGTTGAATGCAATAGGCCGTATCGGGGTAAAATATATCAGCATTGGGGAAATAATCAATTCCGGGGGGAAGGTTTTTTACAGAGTCGATTTCAATATAAAAAATTGTCAATTCGTTGTTGAAAAACTCATAAGTCCCTGGGGCAATTATCGTTACCACTTCATCATAGAGAGCATCCAGGCCGGCTTTGGGAAGTATAAGCGGACAGAATTCTCCCGGATTCTCAGTGTCTTTACAGTTCACAGTATCGGGTTCACACTGGGCCGAGAGCCTCATTCCTGAAAATATGGCAAGTACCAAAATGATAAGAAGCCTGGCTCTATGCTTAAACCGAAAAGGCTGTTTCATTCACTAATTTATTTTGATTTGATGAATTTACCGGTAAATAGTTTGCTGCTATTGATAACTCTATAGAAGTAAGTCCCGGGGAGAAGCTCACTTCCATTAAATACGAACTCCTGTTCACCGGAGGTAGCATTCTGCGTTTCCTCGTACATCATTTTACCCAGTATATTATATACCTGAAGCGACACACGATCCTGGTAAGGAGTATAAAAGCTTATTCGGGTAATTTCTGAAAACGGATTGGGTACGATGGGGAGTATCTGGAACTGATCCGCCTGCTGAGGTTCTATCCCCGTTGGATCATATACAGTAACAACCACCGAAGTATCATCCATGAATTGTCCCAGCGATACCGGTCCGGATCCTAAATCTACAAAGGGTTCCAAATAGAAGGCAATGGGAAACTCTCCTGCCTGTGTCGGTGTGCCTGAAAGTTGGGAACAATAAGCCGAATCAGGAACATACCCGTTGGCACTTGAGCTGTAAGTCAATCCGGGAGGTATATTCCTGACCGAATCAACCGCAATGCTATCGAGGGTATAGGTAGTGCCGTTATACTCAAATTCCAGGGCGAGAATAAAAGTGATTACCTCATCATAAGCTACATTTAAAAGAAGCGGAGGAAAATCCTGCGGACAGTACTCCCCGGCCTGAAGAGTATCCAGACAGCCCGGATCGGGGGTACATTGTGCTGAGAGTTGTACGGTGAGAAAAAGCCCTGCTATCAGGGTGGCCAGAACATGTAGAAATCTCTTCATAGGATTACGATTGGTTTAACATATAAATATAAGATCATTTACGACCATTGTCAATTTATTGCTCATGGAATTAATTTAACATCATTCTAAAAGCATTTTCCATATCTTTGCTTTTTCTTTCAAACTAAACACTTAAAGATTAGAGTTATGAGTAATATTTTCACATTATTCTGGTTGCTCCCTGCGGCTGCAGTTGTGGCTCTGGTTTTTGCCTGGTATTTCTTCAAGAATATGATGAAGAATTCAGAGGGAACCGACCGGATGAAGGAGATTGCTCAGTACGTACGTGACGGAGCCATGGCTTACCTGAAGCGCCAGTACAGAGTTGTGGGTATGGTATTCGGAGTATTGCT
>JAUVIT010000175.1 GCA_030592605.1 Bacteroidota bacterium | reverse complement strand
TGTGGATCTGCCAGAGATCTATCACATCTGTCTGCAGGTTCTTCAGGGAGCTCTCCAGGTGACGCATGGCCCCATCATAACTTCGGTCATGGGTTTTGGTGGCCAGGAACACCTCGCTCCGACGGGTCTTCATCACCTCGCCCACATGCCGTTCGCTGGTGCCTCTCAAATGATCTCCCTCGCTGCTGGTTCCATCCTGGCCATACCAGGCAGAAGTGTCGATGTAGTTAATTCCCATATCGATGCACTTGTTTACAATGGCAATGGCCTGTTCCTTCATTCCCACCTGCTCTACGGTGGCCTGGGCTCCCAGGCTGTAGATCCCCACGCTCTCCCCGGTGGCTCCAAAGGCACGCTGAGGTATTTTAAGTATCGATCCAGGATCGCCTCCTGCAGTGGTGCAGGATTGCAGACTGCCCAGTAAAGGGGCCATGCCCATGGCAGAAGTACCGGCAATGAGCTTACGCAGGAATTCTCTTCGGGTGTTGTCAATCTTAAGTTTCATGGTATATAAGATTTAGGTTTAGTTTATCTAGGGCTTATCTGCAAGATAATACTTATTTGAAAAGGGTCAATCGGCCTGATGATGCTTAGTCCTTCGGGTAGGGTAGCTTATATTTTTTCAGGAGCTCCACATAACCAGGATAGGATTTAAAATGGTCATAACCATTAAAATTGCTTGCCAAATAAGGGACATCCAGATTCCCTTGCTCATCCAGTTTTTCCATGAAAGCAAATGCCTGGTCATAATCCCCTGCTTCTATGTACCACATCTTTTTGATCCCGATACCCATCTGGCAGCCTTTCCTGCCAAACTCCTCATTGATTTTCAGCAATGCTTTCACCGCAGCCACATAGCCCTGCTCATTCAGGGTCTTCTCGACAGTCATTTTGTGTTCTTCATCCCAGCAGCTTAGCTGCTTCCATAACTTAATCCAATCATCGTATTGTTGCGCCCAGCGATATGCCCGTAACAATTGAAGCCTTGCGAAGCCAAATTCAGGATTTATGGATGCGGCTTTTTCAAGGTGCTCAACGGCCGATGGGTAATCGCCCCTATCCAGCATCACAACACCATATAAGCCCAGTGTCACAGGTTCCAGCGGATCGAGTTCCAATCCCAGATTGGCCTGAACCATGGCTTCATCATGTCTTCTCTGGCAGAAAAGAAAATGCGCATAATACATCCTGCAAAGCGCATTATTTGGGTTTAACTCAAGGGATCGTAAGAATTCTTTTTCGCTTAGCTCCCAGTCCCATTCTAACCATACCGAAACTCCCGCCTTGACATAATGTGCATAGGCTGAATTTGGGTCAAGTTCCAGGGCATCATCCAGGTAGAAATTGATCTTTGGAGTGGCCATATCTAGCGGGACCATTCCAAAATAGCCCACAAACATCCAGGTCTGAGCCATACCAGCATAGGGGTCGGCCCAATCCGGATCCAGGTCGATTGCCCTCTGGAAATAATCCCATGCCAACTGTACGTCCTGTGGTGTAAACTGATTCCAATGATATTGGGCTTTCAAATAGGCATCGTATGCATCGGGATCCACTGTTCTGGATTCCGCCATTAAGACCTCTTCATCGCTTGTCAATTCGACTAATACTTCTTCCGCAATCTGCTTTGTGATGCGGGTATAGAGATTGAGGATCTGACTTTTTTCTTCCCTGTAATCACCCACCCAGAGTTGTTCTTCATCACCTGTGGTACTTACCAGCCTGAATTGCACACAAATGGTATCTCCGAGGCACATCACAGCTGTTTCCAGGGCAGCATCCACCCCCAGCTCTGAAGCAATCTCAGGGATGGTCATATCCATATCTTTAAAGGCATTAGAAGAGGTCCTTGATTTAACCTTTAATCCGCTTAGTTGTCCCATATCTCCTATGAGGGATGCATGCATTCCTTCCACGAAATAATCCAGCTCTTCATCCCCGGTGAAGTTATCAAAGGGAAGTATAACCATCGACTGAATATCCCCGGCCCGCAAGCTTTTGGGACCACCAATTATGTTGAGGGCTACCAGCCCAACGATCACCACCAGGCTGATATAGGTTGCCGCCTTCCACCCCTTGGAGGAAGAAGGCTTTTCTTCGACAACTTCTTCCTCAAGGGCTTTGGTCCTTTGCATTCCCCCGGGAGTAATGTCATAGAACCAGGCGACAATCACATTGACAAATGCTCCCAGGATCAATAGCCAGAGCACCAGGTCGATGGCCCAGTCGGGGAATCCCCAGCGGGGGAAGATTATGGTGACTGCTTCCAAAATGATAAAAGCGGTACCTGCGTAAATGGCCAGGGAGCGAAGCACATTCCTGCGTTTGACCTCTCTCCAGATACGAGAGAGTCTTCCGGACGATTGGGGCATACGGTTTAGTTGTTGGTTATATGCAATATACGGTCTACATGGATTCGAGTCAAGAGGCCAGAATTGCTCACCCCTTTAAATTTGCTTGTGGTACAGGGTATTAGTAGCAAGCACATAATACATCTGACTTCACTTAAGTTATTAATCCGCAGGCAGGGAAAGGTTCATTTTCTCCACGATGGCGATAAACCGGGTGCTGTCATAGAACTCTACAAAACCGTTATCGCCAGTTGCAATGTAGGGCATATTGGGATCATGCAATTCATACCCTTTTTCGAGATCATCAAGGGCTTTGCTGTATTCTCCATTCGAGCAGTGTCTGCTTGCCATCACATGGGAAGACACATACTTTTCCTGAGCCAGTAGTTCAAACTGACGTACAATCTCTTTCTCAGCGGCAACATACCCCTGGGTTCTAAAAATTGAATCAAAGGATTGTATGAGCTCCTCACCGAAAAATTTGGTCAGGACTATTTTTTGATATTCAAATGACTTATCAAACTCCCCCATGGAAAGAAGAGTTCTTTTCACTTGACCGATGGAAAAGCTATGATCAGGACTGATATCCAGAGCTTTTTTCCCATACTCCAGGGATTTCTGGAATTGACCTGTTGATCTCAATACACTAGCATATAAAGAAAGGATCAGTGGATTCAAGGGATCCAGTTCCACTGCCAGCTGTCCCTGGATCAATGCCTCATCGGGTCGCTGAAGAATGATCAGTAAATGAGCATAATAGATGCGCGACATCACATCATTAGGATTGATGGACAAAGCCTTCAGGAAGGCTCTTTCACCCGCTTCCCAGTTCCAGTCTGTCCAGGTGGAGAATATGCCATTTAAAAAATGGGAATAGGGGAAGTCAGGATCCAATTTAAAAGCCCTGTCAATATTTTCATGGACCATTTGCCTGGCCATATTTGGTTCTGCCAAGGCCATTTGCATTCGCAAGGCCCATATTTGTGCCATACCTGCATATAAGGGGGCCCACTCCGGATCCTTCTTAATGGCCAGGTTTAAATATTCATAAGCCTTATCAAGCGATTCTTTACCTAAGTCTCCCCAGAGCTCATAACTGCTGAGGTAAGCATCATAGGCTTCTTTATCCACGCTCCGCATCTTATCCAGCCTGCGTTTTTCATCGGTGGATAATTCAATCATCACCTCTTCGGCAATCTGCTTTGTGATCCGGTTATATAGATTGAGGATCTGGCTTTTCTCCTCCCTGTAGTCTGCTACCCAGAGCTGCTTCTCATCTCCGGTTGTGCTAACGAGCCTGAGCTGGACACATATGGTGTCGCCAAGGCACATTACAGCTGTTTCCAGGGCGGCATCAGTACCCAGCTCCAACGCAATTTCCGGAATCGTCATATTCTTCTCTTTAAAAGCATTGGACGTAGTTCTGGATTTAACCTGCAATCGGCCTACCTGTCCCATATCCCCAATAAGGGCTGCATGCATTCCCGAAACAAAGTAGTCAAGTTCATCGTCGCCGGTAAAATTATCAAAGGGCAGGATGACCAGCGACTGGATATCCCCGGCCTTTAGCTCATTTGATCTACCGACTATATTAAGAGTTAAGAGTCCGATTATTACAACAAAACTTACGTAGGTGGCAACTCTCCAGGCATTGGGAATCGCCAGTCTCTTTACATCCTCCAGTTCTTCCACTGCCCTGGTTCTCTCAATTCCATCAGGGGTCAGATCATAGAGCCAGGCCAGGATCACTATCAGGGGAAATCCCACTGCCAGGATTACCACCACAATGGTTGAAAGCCTGGGAGGCAGGTTCAAGGGTTCAGTCAGGTTGTTCACCAGCTCGATAATCACAAAGGCCACCGAAGCATATACTGTTATCACATGTACTACCCGGCGTCTTTTTAACTCCTGCCAGAATTGGGATATTTTATTTGGTCTTTGCTGCATACCGGAATGATGCTCTTCCCAAGGTACAGAATTTATTACTTTTTTGGATGTGGCAGATGCATGCTGTCCACGAGGGCAATAAACCGGGCGCTGTCATACAGTTCAACAAAACCGGTTTGGCCAGCGACTATGTATGGCATATTGGGCTCATGCAATTCATATCCTTTTTCCAGATCATCAAGGGCTTTGCTGTATTCTCCGCTGGCATAATGTCTTCTTGCCAGAATCCTGGGAGATAGATACCTTTCTTGGGCCAGCAGTTCAAATTGGCGCACAATCTCTTTGTCGGCAGCCTGAAAGCCCTGCTCCTTAAAAATCAGGTCAAAGGATTGCATGAGCTCCTTACTGAAATAACTTTTAAGAGCTGTTTTCCGATACTCAAATGATCTGTCATATTCCCCCAGGGCCTGAAGAGCCAGTTTCATTTGAGCATTTGCTTTCCCTTGGCTGATGGCATTGGCCTTTTCGGCATATTCCAGCGCTTCCTGGAATTGACCCGTGGATCGCAGGACCCCTGAATATAATGCGAGAATCCCCGGATTCATGGGATCCAGTTCCACGGCCAATTCCCCCTGGGTCAGGGCCTCTTCGGGTCGCTGAAGACATATAAGTAAATGTGCATAATAGATGCGTGACATCACATCATTGGGATTGATGGCCAGGGCTTTCAGGAAGGCCTTTTCTCCATCTTCCCAGTTCCAATCGGTCCATGTGGAAATGATGCCGCTCACAAAATATGAATCGGGAAAGTCTGGATCCAGTGCAAAAGCCCGATCAATATTTTCATGTACCATTTGCCTTCCCACGCTG
>JAUVIT010000355.1 GCA_030592605.1 Bacteroidota bacterium | reverse complement strand
TAGTATCCAGTTTCTTATCCCGTTTGAGGAAATCGGAAGCCAGGAAAACAGCAATAATGGCCTGAGCCACGTTGATAAAGAGCACATTAATATAGGGCAGGTTGGCGGCAATGGCCCTGAAGGTCCATTGAATATCATCATGCCCCCCGAAAAAACCCACATTGGTTCCAAAGAGAATCAACAGGGCCATGATGGCAAAAATCCTGAAGAACCAGCTTCTGAAGAGCGTTTTACTCTCATAGGTGGCAACATTCCATATGTTAATCAGGTTCATTTCAGGTTCCAGTGTTCGAGTTTGTTGTCCATGTAATGGACATAGGCATGTTCAAGGTTAGGGTCTACCTTCATTGCTTCTATTCCCGGAGGTAAGTCACCAACAAACTGCACCTCCCATCCTCCCCCCGAAGGAATTGTGGAAATAATGGGCACCTCGGTCTTTAGTGTGTCGTAGACCTCCTGGCTTACTTCGGTCCTCCATACAAATCCTTCAGCCTGTTCCACAAGGTGGTCGGGGGTGCCGTTGTATATGAGGCTTCCTTCGTTCAGAAGGGCCATCTGGTTGCAGGTGCTGGAGATATCTCCCACAATATGGGTGGACAGTATTATAATGGTCTCGGATCGACCCAGGTCCGAGAGCAGGTTCCTGAACCTGATGCGCTCCTCCGGATCAAGTCCGGTGGTTGGTTCATCCACAATAATCATAGAGGGACTGGCAATCAAGGCTTGTGCGATTCCCAATCTTCGCTTCATACCCCCGGATAGTTTATTGGCCATGCGGTTTCGGAACTCATAGAGTCCCACGCTTTCCAGCATTTCATCCACACGCATTCCCCTTTCTTTCTTTGAGTTCATACCACCCAGTCTGGCAGCGTAATCCAGAAACTCCCAGGACTTGAGTTTGGCAAAGAATCTGAAATCCTGGGGCAGGTAACCCACCATTTTTCGAATTTCTTTACGGTAAGTACTGATATCTTTTCCATCTACCAGTACCTGACCGGAGGTGGGTTCCATCAGGGTGACCAGAATTCGCATTAGAGTTGATTTCCCGGCACCATTGGGGCCCAGCAGTCCGAACATCCCATTGGTGATGGTCAGATCTACACTATCTAGAGCTTTAAATCCTCCGGAATAGGTCTTGGTCAGGTTCTTAATCTCGATCTTCAAAATTCAGTGTTGTTACCGGGCTTGCTATTTGTTGGGTTTTGACTAATTTGACGCTCCAGGGTTTAATAGTGTTACGGTATTTTTTAAGACATTTAAATTAAACCTTTTTATACCAAATCAATCATAGGATCAGTTATACATATATAAAATAGCAGAAAATGAAAAGAGTAGTAAATTTTAAGACAATTGGCCTTGCGCTCCTTCTCTCTCTTCTTGCACTGAATATTTCGGCGCAGGGAGCTGGCCGTGGATTCCAGATGACCGAAGAGGATATTAAGGAGCGAGTGGCGAATAACGCTAAGTTACTAGAGCTGAATGACGAGCAACATAAGAAGGTATTGGCTGTGGAGATGGACTTTTATAATAAGATGCAGATAGAACGACAGAAAATGAGGAATGCTGGAGGCCCCCCTACCGACAGGGAGGCCATGAGGGCAAAGATGACGAAGATGCGGGATGAACGTAATGTTGAATACGAAGCCATCCTCACCCCTGATCAGTATAAGCAATTCATCGATCAACAGGAGCAACGCCAGCGCGAAATGCGCGAGCAGCGTCAGCAATCCAATCCTGATGGAGAAGGAGGCACGACAGAGCGATCTGAAAGGGGACGCGGACGAAATTAGCAGCCTCTGACATCCTGGGGTAAAAGATTTCCGAACAATTCTGTGTTGTACAGGTTTAATGTACGATACAGAATTTTTTTTAACCTCAATAATATAAAATTATGTCAGTCAGAACTGCAAAATCACAATGGAATGGAACCCTGAAAGATGGAGAGGGTACTATGAATTTCAGCAATTACAGTGGGCCCTACACATTCAAATCTCGTTTCGAAGAAGGTACAGGCACCAATCCTGAAGAACTGGTAGGCGCAGCCCATTCAGGTTGTTACTCCATGTTTCTTGCCGCACTGATCGGTGGTGAGGGTTTGAATCCGGAGAGTGTTGAAACCACAGCCAAAGTACATCTTGGAAAAGATGAGAAGGGTCCTGTGATTACCACCATTGAACTGGAGTGCCAGGTGAAATGTGAAGGACTCAGCCAGGAGAAATTTGATGAGCTGGCCGCCGCAGCCAAAGAAGGCTGTCCCATCTCCAGACTGGTAGCAGCAGCCGACATAAAGCTTTCAGCCACCCTGGCAGGCTAAGGGATTATAGCCATTTAGGTACCGTGGGTGCCTGGTAAGCAAGCATTTTTCCAAACAGATCCTCCGGATTATGGTCGCATAAAACCATTTTCCGGTTGATTTTATGTACAAATCCCTCCTGCACCATGTGGTCAAGGGAGGCAAGGATGTGATCGAAAAAGCCTGCAATATTAAGCAGTCCAACTGGCTTCGGATGCAGTCCAAGTTGTCCCCACGTTAGCATTTCAAAAAGTTCTTCCAGGGTACCATAGCCCCCTGGAAGAGCTATAAAACCATCACTCATCTCATGAATCAGCGCCTTCCGCGCATGCATGGTCTCCACAACAATCAGTTCTGTAAGTTTTTCATGGGCCACCTCTTTGGTTTGTAAAAAGGCGGGGATGACACCAGTAACCTTCCCTCCTGCTTCCAGAGCCGCATCGGCCAGAACTCCCATTAAACCAACCTTTCCTCCACCAAAGACCAGGTCGATTCCCTGTAGGGCAAGAAAGCTTCCGAT
>JAUVIT010000070.1 GCA_030592605.1 Bacteroidota bacterium | reverse complement strand
AGTTTTGAAATAGTCTTCATCGGTTTAACTTTAGGGTTTCAGGTAGCAGCCTAAACAGCAATTTCTAAAGTTAGGTATTTCCCTGGAATTACACTTATTGAAAGCGTTCTGCATAATTCTGGTCCTTCGTTTCAATAATAGTGCCAGAGAATGATGAAAAACTGTATTTTTATCCATGGTCAAAACAATAGATAGCATGCAAAGAGCTGTTCTTGGTATTGATTTGGGGGACACAAAACTTTCAGGAGCCTTGTTTTCAATAGATGGTGAACCAATCCACAGCTCAGGAAAAACCCTGTTTGAACTGGCCGATATTGTAGTGGACACCTGTGTTCCGGCCAATGATGCCTCTGTTCCTTTAAAGGATCATATGGATAAAAAAAGAATACATATTGTCTGAACAAATTTTACTTAAATTGCTTTAACCAATACTAATCCTACAAAAGATGAAATCGAAAATCCTTTCAATACTGTTGTTTTCCCTGGTACTATCAGCCTGCGGACCAGGCCAGAAAATTACCAACTCCTGGATCAATCCCGAGGCCGGGGCAAAAGAGCCCTATAAATCTATTTTTGTCATTGTAATTTCACCAGGTACCGGAACTAGTTTCTCTGTAGAAGACCGGATGGCAGAAGCATTGGCATCAAGGGGACGCAAAGTGGTGGTAAGCAGTTCCGTTTTTCCTCCCAATATTTCTATCTCCGAGAGCTTCACACGGGAGCAAATGGCCGAGGCCATTAAAAGAACCGGCTGTGATGCAGTTTTCCTCATCGCCCTGCTCGATGTAAAATCTGTTGAGACCTATCGACCAGGAAGTGCGTATTACCCAATGAGTTATGGCATGTATGGCAGTTATTATGGATATTATAATCACTATTATCCCCAGGTGTACTCTCCAGGTTACTACACAACTGATAATACCTATTACATAGAGACTAACTTCTATGACCTTGAGCAGGATCAGCTCCTCTGGTCAATTCAATCTGAAGCTTATAATCCATCAAGCATCGACAGCTGGTTCGACAGATACTCCTATGACCTGATTAATGAACTTAAAGATGAGGGATTAATCCAGAAATAACTTTCAATCACTAAATGATAAATATTAGGATTATGGAAGCAAAAAACTACATGAACAGAAGAAAATTCATTGGTACAGCGGCAGCTACTGCTGCGACCATTACTGTTGTTCCCAGGCATGTATTGGGTGGACCTGGATTTGTGGCCCCCTCAGATAAAATAACAGTCGCCAATATAGGTTGCGGCACACAGGGGTTGCGGGAGATGCCCGGAATGCTGCAAAATCCTGACATCCAGGTTGTATCCGTCTGTGATGTAAATAAATTCACGACCGATTACCTGGACTGGTCCTCGGAAGGCATTCGAAACTCAATCCGAAAAACACTTGAGGATCCCGCCTGGGGTTCTAATTATAAGGGCATCCCGGGTGGAAGGGACATTGGAAAGGAATACGTTGAAAAATACTATGGGAAAAATCGAGCCTCAGGCACCTATAAAGGATGCAGCTCCTACGAGGATTACCGTGAACTGCTTGAAAAAGAAACGGACGTCGATGCCATTAAGATCATGACCCCCGATCATCACCACGCCCATCTTGCGATTTCAGCCATGAAAAAAGGCAAACATGTGATCACGCATAAGCCCATTGCCAACCGGATGTCGGAGGGAAGGCTTACCATTGAGACCGCAAAACAATCAAATGTGAAAACACATTTGCTGGCCTGGAGTGAGAGGCCTGAACACGAGCTAATTCTGAAATGGATTAAGGATGGAGCAATCGGCAATTTAAAAGAGATACATAACTGGTCCTACCGGCCGGTGTGGGAACAATGGCCATCTCGGCCCAAAGAATCCAAACCTGTACCCGATGGCTTCAACTGGGAGCTGTGGTTGGGTCCGGTGCCCGATTTGCCCTATCATCCCAACTATACACATAACCGTTTCCGCGGATGGTATGATTTTGGAGGTGGAAGCATTGCAGACATGGGGCATTACAGTCTCTTCCCCTTGTTCCTTGCCTTCGGAATTGATACACCACCTGTTGCTGCAAAAGCATACGGGACAACGCATCGTTACATTGACGGCAATACCTATAAATGGCTTGATAATGATGTTTCATTTCCTTTATCAAGCCTGATCCAGATAGAGTTCCCGAAACAAAAGAATCTTCCTGCTTTTGATCTGCTCTGGTACGATGGTGGCATGAAACCCTTTATTCCTGAAGAACTCAAGGAAGATAAGCGGGATATGCCTGATGAGGGGATGATGTTTGTGGGTGATCAGGGAAAGATACTGGCAGGATTTCTGGGTCAGGATCCCGAGATCATACCTTCCAGGCGCATGAAAGCATATCAGGGAGAAAAAGAACTTCCTGAAAGAGAAAGGGGACCTCGCTCAAATACATGGGCAGCCTCAATCAAAGCGGATAAGGAGTCGCCAGGCAGCTTTAAGTATGCAGGAGTAGTTACAGAAGCCATCAACCTTGCAGCGATTGCCCTGAGAGCAGATAAGAAGGTAGAATATGATTCCGTAAATATGAAGATCACAAACGATGATGAAGCCAACAAAAATCTGACTAGGGAATACAGGAAAGGCTGGGAACTTTAATAATCCATCACCATGAAAAATTCACAAAAACATTACTCAAGAAGAAGTTTCATTGAAAAAACTGTCTTAGCAGGTGCAACCGGACTGCTTGCACCTTCTTTGGTTATGTACTCGAAAAGCATGGCAACACCACAAATGACCCAGGATGATATCTCCCTTGCCCAATGGGCATTGGTTGACGAAATAAGGGAAGGGAAATGGAAGAACCTGGATTTCCCCCGAATTGCCAGAGAAGATTTTGGTTTGAACGGAATTGAATTTGTCAATACTTTGTTTGAAGTCCCCACTGTAAGCTATCTCAATCAATTGAAAAAGAATGCAGACTACCACGGGGTGAAAATGGTATTGATCATGATCGATGCGGAAGGTGACGGCTGTGAACCCACACCTGAATTAAGGAAACAGTTTGTGATCAATCACAGGAAGTGGATTGATATTGCGCAGTATCTGGGGTGCAAAGCCATTCGAACCAATTGCAGAGGACCACAGGATGTGGATAAGGAGGAGGCCTTAAAGTGGGCAGCAGAATCATACAATATGTTACTGGAGCATGCTATTCCGGCAGGAATCAGTGTTTGTATTGAAAATCACGGAGGTGTTTCAAATGATGCCGACTGGATGGTGGCCCTCTTGAAAAAGGTAAACAACCTGTACTTTGGTTCTTACCCCGACTGGCGAGGACCATCTGATTCCTTCGACAATGTGGAATATCTTGAAAAGATGTTCCCCTGGGCAGTGGGAATGTCCTATCGCAACCAGCCCACCGAAGAGCTGACGGCAAAAATGATCAAATTAAGTCATGTTTCCGGATACAGAGGATGGTATGGGATCGGATCAAGTGGAAGAGATGCCATCATGCAGGGAAAGGAACTTCTGAAAAAATATCTGGAAATCTGACTGAAAGACTAGAGGATATACTGAGGTTTTATAAATTGCGGCCCAAACGCAAAACATTAGATGCCCAAAAGGTCCGTTTTCAACACCCTCAGCTCTCCATTTAAAAAGCATATTCGCCAGATTGCCCTTATATGCATGATGGCCATGGCCCTTCTCAACAGTTGTATAGAGCGTTATCATCCAGACGATCTGTACCTGAAGGAAGGACTCCTGGTGATCAATGCTCATATTACCGATGAACCCGGAACCCAAACGATCGAAGTATCCCGCTCCTCTAACCCGGAGTTGCCTGGTTTTAATCCCGAGTTAGGTTGTTTCATCTTCTTGCTCAGGGAAGACGGGGAAAGCCGTGAGTTTATCGCCAGTGAAGAGCCGGGATTTTACACTGCAGAGCTTGATTCGTCCTATCTGCGTACCGGTATGATATTCCAGGTACAGGTGCTCACTCAGGATGGGAATGAATACCATTCAGACTTTGACAGGCTCAGACCCGTTCCAGCCATTGATACAGTATACTATAAGGTGGAGAGCATGGAGTATCCGGGTGAGGATGATGCCGTCCCGGGAATTCGTTTTTACCTCGATTTCACCTATGACGATGAGACCTGTGAATACATTAGATGGGAGCTTACTGAAACATACGAGTTTCACAATCCCAACATGGAAGCATATGTTTATTTGAACCGCTGGACCAGGAGGCCGCTGGAAGGGGACGATAATCCCAGGGTCTGTTATATTACACATGATCTTCCCGCTGGCCACAGCTTAGCAATGAAGAATCTGGATTTTGGATCTTTTAACAAGGCCTTTGACTTTGTTCCCAACGATTGGAACGAACAGAAACTTATCTTTAAATATAGTCTGCGGGTGAGACAGTATTCACTGGGCCCTGAGGGATATAACTACTGGAATGAAATAGGTTCACACCGCCAGGGGCAAGGTACTTTGTTTGACAGACAACCGGCCCTCATAAAGTCAAATATCTACAATATTGCAGATGAAAGCGAGAAAGTATTGGGCTTTTTTACCATGTCAGGAGTGCGGGAAGCCAGGGCATTTGCTGAGGAAATTCCTGGCCTGGACCATAAACCTAATCCTCATTATTGTCTGCCCGTCGATCAAGGACCTGGATCCGGCTCACCTACCTACTATCCATCCTATTTCGCAAGAGTGACCTATCACGGGACCACTGTATACGCAAAGGTAAACATGCACTGTGTGGATTGCAGGGAATATAAGGGTAGCTCAGCTATTAAGCCAGACTTCTGGTAGGGGATATTAGCTTCGCCAGGTTTTCTTTGTTTTAGATTTGACATTTTCCTGTTTCATTTGTTATACTCCAATGAAATCAAATACCATGAGAATTATTTTCAATGCATTGATTGTATTGTTGCTTGCAACCAGCACAGCGGCGATTGCACAGAACAGTAATGAGGACCTGAGGAAACAGCACAAACGCTTATATAAGGATGTAGAAAAAATCAGCCCTCATATCCAAGCCTTGGTGGAGGACCTGGCAAAGGGTACTCTGGTAGAAATCGAGCATGAAAAGATATATGCCAAATCTGTACTTGCGAAATTTTACCAGCAACTGGAATATGCCCCTGCATGGCAGGATCTTGAAGCACTGAAAGAGGCCATCGAAGCATTGGAAGGATCCTACGACGATGGCTTACTTCCTGTAGATTACCATGTGGATATCTTAAAATCCATCGTTCAAAAAATAGAAACCTCAAGGGATCAGGGTGAAGTGGACCATGAATGGGTGGCGAAATTTGATCTGTTGATGACCGATGCCATATTGCTATACGCCTACCATCTTCTGGATGGCAAAGTTGATCCTCACAGCCTCGATGTACAATGGAATTTCGGCTACCAGGAATTGCCTGGAGGGGATGGAAAACGACTGGCAGAAGCCATAAATAATCACATCCTCTTAAAGGAACTACATGGATTAAGGCCCGAAATTCCATCCTATGGGAACCTGATGAGGGAGTTGGCCGAATACCGGATAATAGCCGAAAATGGTGGCTGGGGAACAGTTACAGCAGGGGTAAAATTGATCCGGGTGAATCTGATCCCAGGATTCTCAAAATTCGAAGAAGGTTAGAAGTCACAGGAGACCTCAGCAATCTGAACAACATGAATAGTGAAGAGTACGACCCCACTCTTGAAAAGGATGTTCGCTACTTCCAGGAACGGCATGGTCTGGAGGTGGACGGAGTGATAGGGAAAGCTAGTTTTGCAGCCATGAATGTGCCTGTGGAGAAGAAAATTAACCAGATCAGGGTAAACCTGGAGCGTTTCAGGTGGGTCACCCATAACCTGAGTGAGGAATACATCATTGTAAACATCGCACGCTTCAGAGCCTATGTGGTGAAAAACTCTGAGCGTGTTTTCGATACCAATGTTCAGGTGGGAACGGACCTAAATAAAACCCCGGATTTCAAATCCCGGCTTCAGTATATTGGATTCAATCCGACCTGGACTGTGCCTCGCTCCATCACCATCAAGGAAATGCTTCCAAAAATCAAAAAGGATCACTCTTACCTATCAGATCGAAATATGGTTCTTCTCGACGGTTCGGGAAAAATTGTACCCATGTCTTCGCTAGATTTTGAGTCCCTGTCTGCCAATAACTTCCCCTATACCATCAGGCAGGAACCCGGTCCCGGAAATGCCCTCGGACAAGTCAAATTCATTTTTCCGAATAAATATGCGGTATACCTCCACGATACCCCTTCAAAATATCTGTTTAACAAGGCCCAACGCTCATTTAGTCATGGCTGCATCCGCACCCAATATCCCCTTGACCTGGCAGAGGTTCTTTTGGAGGGAAGCTCATGGGACAAGCAAAAAATCAGAGAAACACTGGATTCAAAACGTACTACCAGGGCCCTGTTTGAAGAACCCCTGGATGTGCTTTTGTTATATTGGACCGCTGGATTATTCCAGCAAAAGTCGGTTTTCTTTTATCCTGATATTTACGAACGAGATGCACCAATCCTAAAGAAACTGGATCGGGATATAGAAAAAGTAGCCTTTTAATCCGAAAGGATTGAGTTCTCTAAATAGGCGCTGTCGTTGGCATAAATATACAGACAGCTACCTCCTTTGATGAGATCAATGATTTCTTTTGATAGCTCAACCGGAAGAGCCGGGCAGCCCCAGCTTCTGCCCAACCTGCCATGCTTTTGAATAAAGCCCTCGCTAACGTAGCTTGCACTGTGCATTACCACCGCCCTGCTCCGGGCATTGTCGTTAAATCCTTCTTCAAGGCCATCGAGCCGTAGAGAATATCCATGCTTCCCCTGGTAGGACTCGGCCGTCCGGAACTGGCCCAGGCTCGATTGATTGGAGCCCTTATTGTTTGAGAACCTTGTTGCCTTGTTCTGGCCGGTATTTTTCCCATGTGCCACATAGGTATGATAGAGGAGTTTCTGTTTTTCCAGATCAAGAATAAAGAGGCGTTTTTCAGTAGACGGCTTCGAAAAGTCAATAATGGTAACAATGTCCTCATTGCTATATTCCATCTCCTCCAGGCTCTCCATCACATTTTCAAAAATTTGAAAATCAAGCTTTCCTTCCAGATTACAATTGACATAGCATGTTCTGAGCTCATGCGGTTTAAGTCTATGATTGATATCCTTTTCACCTTCTCTTCCCTCAACAGGAGAAAGCAGGTTTGACATCAGCATAAAAACCGATATGATGTAAAGTTTACTCATTGATTTTCTAAAACGATACAAACACTCCAATTATTATGCCAGACTGATTAACATATTAATTTAGGGATGAAAGCTTTAAAATATTTACCTTTCGCTCCTAAAAGTGACTCCATTATCATGATGATATGAAATTTCGAAAAGGAATATATACCATCTCTCTTATACATT
>JAUVIT010000363.1 GCA_030592605.1 Bacteroidota bacterium | reverse complement strand
TACCTGGATTTTCCTTCTGCTCTTTATTGTCAGCGATGTGTTTCTGTATAAGCGGCGCTTCGACAGCTGGGTTGCCGGAATGCACTTTCTGCTCAGGTGGACTATTTATGGCGTGCTTCTGTTTGGTATTATAGCCTTTGCAGGGGTGGAAAACTTCCCATTTATCTACTTTCAATTTTAGGAGATGCTTAGAGAGAAGTGGACCCATATCGCTGTCAGAATCCTGAGCCTAGTGCTTTTATTTTCAGGGATGAATCTGCTGTATAAGCATGTGTTTTTCGAGAAGGACCTGCAACTTTACTCATCCAGTATTAACCTGGTCAGGGATGTGCCTCCTGATGCAGATATAATCTACCTTGGAGAATCGTCCAACAATACTGCTCACGAGGATGATCAGGATAAGCGTAAAATTTCGGATTTCATTGCCGATTATTATCCCGGTCTGGCCATGTATGATCTGACCAAGCCTGCAGCTCATGCCGGGATCTTTAAGGTATTACTTCAACAGATGCCTGAAGAGAGTGAAGTGGAGACCGTCATTGTAACACTTACTCTGCGTTCCTTTAATGCCCAGTGGATACATTCACCCCTTGAAACCTCTCTTCAGAAAAGCCTGGTCCTACTCTTACCTTATCCACCCTTATTCAACCGCTTCTTGTTGTCCTTCAAGGCCTATGAAATTAAAACCAAGGAGGAGCGGGAGCGGGATTTCAAGGAACAGTGGGTAGAAGATAAATTGCAGTTCCCTTATGAGTTTCCCCACGATAATGTAAGTCAATGGAATCGATGGATGGCCTATAAAGGCATAAGAGATGAGCAGGGAGAGATTGTCAGGGCCCAAACCGAAGTGGCATGTCATTATATTAAAGCCTATGGATTTCAGATTGATACCTTAGAGAATCCAAGAATCGCAGATTTTGATGCCATCGTGGAACTGGCCCGGGAGAGGGGATGGAAGCTGGTGTTTAACCTGATGGCTGAAAATATGGAGAAAGCCGGGCAGATGGTTGGAGAAGACCTGATCTTCCTGATGAATGAGAACCGGGAGCTGCTGAAACATTATTATGGCTCAAGGGGAGTAATGGTGGTTGACAATCTCTCCTGCGTGGAAGATCAACTCTTTATCGATCAGACCTGGACCACAGAACACTATGCTGAAGGGGGAAGGAAGATCATTGCGAAACATGTTGCCGCTGCACTTCAGACCTGGTATCCCTACGAATACAGGGATGCAGGATATTAAATTCCAGTCTGGATTTTGATTAATTGAATGATTCCTGTACTTTTGAATCTTATTCTAAGAAAAACATGAGGATTATTGGAAATATTACGGTGACCCTGAACCCGCTCTTCTCATAAAGCGGGCACCTCACCACTATCTCTTTTTCCAACCAATAATCTTTAATCCATGTTACTTTCCATCTTCAAAGCACTTTTTTCCAAAGCATTTTTTCGTGAATTATTTAGTGATTTGCGTGAGTCCTTAGCCGGTTCGGAACGCGATTTCACAAAGATCCCACTGAGTAAAGCAATCATACTACTTAGTATTCCCATGGTCTTGGAAATGATCATGGAGTCGGTATTTGCCCTGGTGGATATCTTTTTTGTATCACGCCTGGGTCCTGAGGCAGTTGCAACTGTGGGGATCACCGAATCCCTGATGACCATTATCTATGCTATTGGGATCGGGCTTAGTGTGGGAACCACTGCCCTTGTGGCCAGGAGAATCGGTGAGAAGCGCCCGGAGGAAGCCTCTGTGGCAGCGGTACAGGCCATTATTACAGGAATTGTTGTCTCCCTGGTTTTCTCCACTACCGGGATCTTTTTCGCCAAGGACCTGCTACGAATGATGGGCGCCTCGGAAGAGACGGTTCAGATGGGTTATATGTACCCGGCCATTATGCTGGGCGGGAACATGGTGATCATGCTCCTTTTTATTATCAATGCTGTTTTTCGTAGCAGTGGCGATGCAGCCCTCTCTATGCGGGTACTCTGGTTTGCCAATATCCTGAATATTATTCTTGACCCCCTGTTGATTTTCGGGATAGGGCCCTTTCCTGAACTGGGAATCAAAGGTGCAGCTGTGGCCACCAATATCGGAAGGGGTATGGCGGTACTCTACCAACTCTACTTACTGGGAAAAGGGAACCATCGGGTGAAGGTAAGGGCTGAGCAGATTGTATTCCGGGTCAAGGAGATGATGCAACTGATAAAACTCTCACTGGGAGCCATAGGACAGTATATCATTGCCACCTCCTCCTGGATTGTTCTGGTATGGGTAGTGACCAGTCTGGGTGAGGAAGTGGTAGCCGGTTATACCATAGCCATCCGGATCCTATTATTCGCACTTTTACCTGCCTGGGGATTATCCAATGCTGCGGCAACTCTGGTGGGACAGAACCTGGGAGCCAAGCAGCCCGACAGGGCCGAACGTGCTGCCTGGGTGGTGGGGATTTCCAACATGATTTTCCTGGGTCTTGTATCGATCATTTTCATCGCCATACCAGATGCCTTTATCGGATTCTTTATCGATAGTGTAAAGGAGCCGGTAGTTATGCAAAGCGGGGTGACCTGCCTGCGGGTGATCAGTTTTGGATTCTTTGTATATGCACTGGGACAGGTTATGGTAAATGCCATCAACGGAGCCGGTGATACAGCTACCCC
>JAUVIT010000214.1 GCA_030592605.1 Bacteroidota bacterium | reverse complement strand
TCCAGAAATCCTGGAAATTCAGTGTGAGTTCCCCATTCAGGTTTTCAATTTTTTGTTTCAGGATTCTGCTGGAGGGTTGCTGGAAAAAGGAATACTCCAGCCCTGTGATGGTCAGAAAATTAATGGCAGCTTTATACCCTTCTGCACGCTTGTTGGCCCGGATAATGTCTTCCAGGTCGATGCGGTTAGGGAGAAGTGAAGAAAAATCTTCGAACAATTCGAAGTCGGGAACGATTTTAAATATCTCCTCTGCCAGTTCGGAGGAACTGTAGAACTCCTTCAATGAATCCACCTCTTTCCGGGCTGCTTTCACGGCACTATCAATGGACTTTCCCTCGAATACATGTTCTAGTGCCAGCAACTGGATGCGCTGTGCATCATTCAGATCTGAAATATCATCTTTTAACTTTTCGATATCGGTCCTGTAAATCTCCTCTTTAATCTCGGCGGCTCGCTGTTCTCTTTCGGAGGGGTACATCCCGGTCATCTGAAGTAAGTGTTTAAGTTGCTCCTGTACAAGGGCCAGGGCATCTTTTTTCTCAGCACTCTCCTCCTGGATATCCATCAGCTTTCTGCTAACCTTATTTTTTTCATCCAGTGCTTCCAGGATATCTCTCTTTTCCTCCTGCTTTGTTTTTTTCTGATCAATGGTCTCTTTCAGCTTTTGAAGCATCTCCTCTTCCAGTTGCAGATCCTTCTTGAGTTCTTCTTTCCGCTGCCTGGAAGGAAACTTCCTGATGTTTCTCTTGAGTTCATTCATTCTGAGTCTGACTGTTTCTACCTTCTCAGCGGTCCACTCAGCCTCTTCGTTTACCTTATTCAGTTTTTTTGATGCAGTGGCAATATCACGGTTCAGATGCTCCAGGTTCTCCATGACCTTTAATTCCCTCTTAAGGAACTGGTCAAGGGTTTCATTGTAAACTTCCTGCAATTCATCGCCCATCTCCATATGTGAATCCATATCATCTTCCCACCTTCTTGTGAGGGAAATGCTATTCACAGTACTGATCAGCTTGCGAATCTCCGGATTCAACCTTCTTTTTTCCAGATGGTTCTCAATATCGGCGAAAACAAAGTTGAATTTGCAGGTTATTACAGGCAGCGAGAGATCGCTTCTGAGCATATCTTCAATAAGTCTTCCATCGTGAAAGGCTTTAAGTGCCTCCAGTATTGAAGTTTTGCCCGATTCGTTCTGACCGATCAGGCTGGTTATGTTGTCATGAGCCAGCTGATGCCAGCCGGTATCCACGATGGATCTGAAATTTTGAATTCTAAAAGAAACCAATTGCATGTTTCCTGCTTTATATAAATCTTATTCCGAAAATCAATATATCGTCCACCTGGAGTTCATTGCCTTTCCAATTTGCCATCTCCCTGTCCAGCTCTTTGCGCTGCTCCTCCATGCCCATATCTGAAATCCTGATTAGTAACTCTCTAAACGGTCCGTATTTGAATTTCTTGTTCTCTGGCCCGCCAAATTGATCGGGATAACCATCGGAAAATAGGTATACGATATCGCCCGGTTTTAGTTGCAGTGTATGATTGGTAAATGAATTTTCTTCTACGGCATCAATGCCTACGGGCATTTTATCTGCCTTGATCTCTGTAAGTACCTTTTTACGAATATGATAGAGGGGATTGTTGGCTCCCGAAAACTGCAGTTCGCCTGATTTGGGGTGGAACACGCAAAGGGCCATGTCCATGGCGTCCTTATTTTCCAGTTCGTAACCTCGCTGATGAAGTGCTTTCATGACCCGTTCCCGAAGAAGGTTAAGAATCCTGCTGGAGCGGATGGCTCCCCTGATGCTAAGAATCTCATTGAGGAATGAGACGCCCATTATACTCATCAAGGCACCGGGTACACCATGTCCGGTACAATCGCCGGCAGCCACGACTAGATAATCTTCTTTGCGGGAACAGTAATAGAAATCTCCGCTAACAATATCTCGTGGTTGATGGAAAATGAAAAATTCCTTCAGCATATTCTCCATATACTTCTGGCCCGGCAACACAGCCCGCTGAATAAAGCTGGCATATTTGAGGCTTGCCATCAGCTCCCTGCGTTGATCAAGCAGGTTTTCCATAGATAGTTCTGGTTCTTTCAATCTCTTTCAGTTTTTAGTAATTTCTTACTCCAGCAGGCGTACATCAAAGATGCCTCCTTTTACAATATAACATGGAGAGCCACACTCTTCAGCAGCATTATAGAGTTCCATATCATCAGCATCATAGGCCTCAATAAATTTGTTTCCAGAGTTATATGTGGCACGGACCGTGTAGCTGCTGTTCATTTTCGAATAGAGGTAAAACTCCTCAGATGTGGCTGTGTCCTGCCAATCGATCACCCCATCTTCATAGTCGCCCAGGTAAAATGTCAATGGTACTGAATCGTTCTCAGCATTGATGGTAAGTTTGATGATCAGGTTGGCACTATCTGGCGCATAGCCATCGCAATCTGCGCAGTCAATCGACAGCATCCAGTCTTCCGGTTCACAAGCCGTAAATTTGCCCGAAACCAGTACCAGCAATGCTGCTGCCAATAACTTAGTATGTAATTTCTTTCTGGACATTGGTGTTTCTCTGCTTTATGATACTGAGGAACAGTGTAATATTCATTTTCCATGCCCCTTCCAGTAGTGTACCATAGGTGTAACGTTCGGCCCCTGCTTTTATTCCGGCAATATTCTTCTTCATATACAGGCCGGCCGACAGGGCCAGGGAGTATTTGCTTTTTTGATGCTCACTGATTCCCTTGTAGCTCGGAAAGGAGAGCATTCCATATAGTCCGCCATAGGCGCCATATTCCATACCCGATTTGTCATGCAAAAAGGCGAAGTTCTTTCCGCCTCCCAGGGTCCACACCCATCGTGTTTCTCTGTACTGATGGATCAGCGAGTCATCGATTTCAAGCTGGACTTTTCTGATTATAGGACGAAAATCTATTCCGGTTTCAACAAAGTATCCAAACTTGCGGTCCACCACCGAAAACCGGACCTGCATCATATGTTCGTTGCTTCGGAAGGAGTTGCCCCACCCCAGGTTGAATTCCGAAAAACTAGGTTTGGGAGAGGTGGAGGCTCCGGCACTTTTTAAAAGCTTTAAAGCTTTCGTATTACCCTGTTGACGGGCCAGGTCATAAAGATTTTCACCCGGTTTAATGGAGTGATTTACATTGGCGCCACTATCTATCAGTAGTTTGGCAATGGAATCCTGTCTGTAAAGCACAGCATGTACCAGGGGAGTATAGTTCCTTTTGTTGACCTTTTCCAGAGCCGCTCCTTTTTCGAGTAGCAGCTGACTTATGTAGAAATCTCCCTGTTGCGCAGCTATCATCAGAGGGGTATTGTTTTGCTTGTCGGCACCATCCGGATCAAGTCCGTTCTGCAGCAAGACATCCGTGGTCTCCATATGACCAAAATAAACAGCGGTCATCACAGCCATATTACCATCCCCGTCGCTGATGCTGTCGGATGCGCCAAAATAGAGAAGCAGATCCGCTATCTCATAGTCATTTGTGGCTGCCGCATAAAGGAGTGCAGAACCCTGGTAGCTGTCACGATTGTTTGGATCGGCCCCTTTTTCCAGCAGGAAGTGTGCCACATCAAAGTGACCATTGAGCACAGCAACCAGCAGGGGAGTGGTCCCCTCGGCATCGCCTAAATCCAGGTCGGCACCATTCAGGACCAGCATTTTGGCCAGGATAATATCGTTGCTTTCAACAGCAAACATCAGAGCCGACATTCCCCCTTCAGCTAAGGCATTGGGATCGGCACCTCGTTTAAGAAGGAGCATTACTGCATCGGGATTCGTTTTCAAAACGGACTCAACCAGGTTCCAATCATCCTCGCCTGTTCTGAAGTATGAGGTATCCACCGCTTGATCCGTCCCCTCCTCCTGACCAGAGGCATAGGGGGCCAAAAGAGCGCTTAGAAGCATTGCAGTCAGCAAGCAGAAGCTTATCCTGGTGATGGCTCTTTTATCCACCTTTACGTTTTACTGTGAATCCTTTATCCTGCAGCAAAGTGATCACCCGATCCCTGAAGTCACCCTGGATCAGTATCTGCTTATCACCCACAGAGCCTCCTACACCGCAGCTGCTCTTCAGCTCTTTAGCCAGACTTTTGAGATCATCCGTGGTCCCTTTAAAACCCTCCACGAGGGTGACCTTCTTCCCTTTTCGATTTTTCTTATCCAGGCTCACATAAAGCACCTGCTGCTGTGGTGACAGGGTCTCGGTCTCCTCCTGGTCGCCCGATTCATATTGAAAATCGGCATTGGTTGAATAGACCATCCCCAGGCGTTTTTTCCAGTCATTGTCCATGTTCATACTTTGTAGTGATCATCTCTTAGTTGCCCAGTTCCAGTTGGTTGCGTACCAGGTTGAAATAGTGTCCTTTCTTGGCTATGAGGGCATTGTGCTTGCCCTCTTCAACAATTTTCCCCTGATCAAGAACAATGATCTGGTCCGCATTTTTTACGGTACTCAGGCGGTGTGCCACAATCAGTACTGTTTTGCCCCTGAAAACAAGCTGAAGATTCTCCATGATACGTCGTTCATTATTGGCATCGAGGGCTCTGGTGCCTTCATCCAGGAACAGGAAGCCG
>JAUVIT010000240.1 GCA_030592605.1 Bacteroidota bacterium | reverse complement strand
ATCTCCCAGTCCCTTAACTCGCCCCTGCCCCCCAGGGATACGGTCCCGGTTCCAATTCCACCCAGAGGCAGAGCAATATTCAGGAGATGATCCTGCTCATAGTTTCTTAAGCTTAGTACACGGTCCCCGGTAAAGGAACTCTGGGCATCAATGCTGCAAGGGGTGGTCATGAATAGAACACCCAGCAGCAAGGTACTTACATGTCTTACCTGCGTAGTATGTTTCATAGTTCTACCGTATTAATTATTCATTCCAGGGCGAAGAATCATTCCCCGGTTTCAATCTTAAGGACTGTCGACATAGGATCCAGATTGCCGGAGGGCAATCGGACGCTTAAGCCTTTATCATCCTGCTTCCATTCCAGAGCTTCACTTTCTCCCGGTATGGAAACACTTTTTACCGGGATATCCTGCCCGGACGTTTCATGAGAAAAGGACTCCAGCACCACTTCACTTCCTTCCTCAGGTTTGCCCATAAACAGGGCATATACAGTAGACCCCGAAGTGGTATACCTTATATCCCGTTCTGTATAGGTCACTTTTTGAAAGGCTCCCGGAAAATCCTTCTCCGGCTCCATGGTGGGTCCTTCGCCGAAGGTGTACCACGGCCGGGTCCCGTAAATAGCCTCTCCATATTTTTCCAGCCATGCTCCCATTTCCAGCAGCACCCTTTGCTGATCTTCGGGAATCGTTCCATCTGCCTTTGGAGAGATATTTAGCATCATCACTCCGTTCTTGCTTACAATATCGATTAAAATATGAAGGTGCTCCGCAGTGGGTTTTATCTTTAGGTTTTCTGTATAACACCAGCTTCCATTGCTAATGGTTTCATCGGTCATCCAGACCTTTTCGGCCAGATGGTTTTTCCTGCTTTTTTCAAAATCATCCACGCTGCATTCCAGGGGCAGGTCTTCTTGTTTCCGGACAATAACAACTTCCTTGTCTTGCTCAAGAGCGTGATTGAGATAGTAGGTGCAAAAGCGCAAGCGCATGGAGTCTGGAATGTAGTTGAGCCAGGAATCAAAATAGATCAGATCGGGACTATATTTGTCCACTACCTCTACCAGTTTTGCATACCATACTTCCTCAAGCCATTTGGGCTCCGGGATGTTCCCGTAGAGGTAATTCAGCTCCGGATCGTCCAGGGTGGGCGGCATTCCGGGATATAGGGGATAGTGGCTCTTGCGGAACTGAAAGTGCAGATTTTTCTCACGGGTAATAACCTCTTCCTCCTTGCCTTTATAACGTTGCAGGTTCCGGGCATGGTGAAAGGTGGTAACAAATTTAAGCCCACGGGTCCTGATGGCCTTTTCCAGTTCCCCTGTAATATCACGTCCGGGCCCTTTGTCCATGCTGTTCCAGGGCGTGGCATCACTGTCCCACATGGCAAAGCCATCATGGTGTTCCGCCACCGGTCCTGCGAAGCGGGCACCAGCCTTCACAAAGAGATCTGCCCACTGATCAGGATCAAAATCTTCCGCCTTAAACATGGGAACAAAATCGTGATATCCAAACTCGGAGGGGTGACCATAATTCTCCAGATGGTGCTGATATTCGCTCATACCTTCCACATGCATGGTTCTCGGGTACCATTCACTCCCAAATGCAGGAACCGAATATACTCCCCAGTGAAAGTAGATTCCAAACTTGGCATCTTTAAGCCAGTCAGGTTCTTCATTTACCCGGGCCAGGGATTCCCATCGCTCCTCAAATGGTCCTTCTTCCTGTCCTGCTTCTTTGGATCCCGGACGTCCACAGGAAAAAAACAGAAAGGAGGCAAGAACAAGAGGAAAGAAATGACGATGATTTGAGAAGAGGGTGTTCATGGTTTCAAGATACAAAAAGACCGGGGAGAATCCTCCCCGGTCCGATTCAAGTGCTTAACACCAAATAATCTATTTCTTTTTCTTGGCGGTGACATCAATGGTACCTTCGGAATAGGAGGCGGTCCCTTCCATGGTTTCTTTCTCCACTGTAATCAAAAGTTCTATCGCTTCACTCTCAATGTAAATAACAAAGGAGAGAACGTTTTTTTCATAGACCACCTTCTCAGCCTTCATCTTATAATATTCCCCCAGTACCATCTCTACTGTATAGTCCTTCCCATCTTTCGCAATTACGATATCTCCGGAACTGTACTCATATGGAGCTGCAGGAGCTTCATAAGTCCATGTTCCGGTGGGGTCTACCTTTTTTTGTGCAGATACTACTGAAGTAAATGATGCAACCAGCATCACAATCATTAAAAATCTAACTGTTTTCATACTAAACGTGTTTAAAGTGAGTGAAAATTAATATGCATTCTCTAGTTCTCTGTTTATCTGTTTCCCGGATAGTCTATACAGCAACAATCCGCTTTCTGAATGGCAGCAAGATAATACATTTTTGCATTCATACCGAGACCTGGAATTTTGCTTCAGAAATTTGTTTTCTTACTTTCGTTACAAGAGAATTAATTTCAATATTTACAATGAATCCAGCCAAAAACAAGGGTTTTGCTATTTCCGAGTACCATGACACCCATGAAATATATTCCCGGATCAATCGCTTGATCGAAGAACCCATTCGTCCCATTCACCGAGAAGAGATGGAAAAGTATCTCCAGGGATTTGAAAAAAAATACGCCTCCTCAAAACCGGTTATCGAGCAGGCTAAAAAATTTATTCCGGGTGGGGTTCAGCATAACCTGGCTTTCAACTACCCCTTCCCCATCGTATTTGACCGGGCCGAGGGTGCCTACCTCTATGACAAAGACGGAAACCGCCACATTGATTTCCTGCAGGCAGGAGGCCCCACCGTGCTGGGTAGCAACTACCCCCTGGTAAAAGAGAAGATGCTGGAACTGATTTCTACCACCGGGCCTTCTACAGGGCTGTTTCACGAGTATGAACTGAAGATTGCCCAATTCATTTGCGAACACATCCCGGGTGTGGATATGTTCAGGATGCTGGGGAGCGGTACTGAGGCTTGTATGGCAGCCATACGAGTGGCACGTCTGTCAACAGGAAAAAAGAACGTCATTAAGATGGGTGGAGGATACCACGGTTGGAGCGATAGCCTGGTATATGCACTACGAATTCCCGGAACAGGAGGATTTGATGCACACGGCATCCCCCGGGCAAGCAGGAGGTATACCCAGGAAGCCTTTCCCAATGATATCAAATCTCTTGAACGCAGGCTTCGCCGGAATAAGTTCTTAGGTCAGGGAACAGCAGCTGTAATTGTTGAACCCATGGGCACTGAAAGCGGAACGCGGCCGGTGGATTATGAACACAATCAGCAGATCAGGGAACTTTGCGATCGCTATGGGGCCCTGCTTATCTTCGATGAGGTGGTCACAGCTTTTCGAATTGGGATTAGCGGCGCCCAGGGATATTTTGGAGTAAAACCAGATCTTACCGTCTTTGGGAAAGTGGTGGCTGGAGGTTATCCTGCAGCTGGCGGATTGGGTGGATCACAGGATCTGATGGAGTACCTGGCTGCTGGCCTGCAGGCAGGGAAGAAACGTGCCATGGTAGGCGGCACCTTGGCGGCCAACCCTTTGAGTTCGGCCGCTGGCTACTATACCCTGGTGGAGATTGAAAAGCAGAATGCCTGCGAAAAGGCTGGAGCTGCTGGCGACCGGTTAACCTTAGGGCTCCAAAAGCTTATCCAATCCTACGACCTCCCCTATGTGGCCTATAACCAGGGGTCCATTTGTCACCTGGAGACCACCGGTACTATGTTTCTACCCATTAATATGAAGAAGTTCTGGACCATTCCAAAAACGCTTAAAGAGATCAAGATCCGAAAACATATGATGGAGGAGATGGGTGCTGCTTACATGATGGAGGGAATTGTTACCCTGGCAGGCAGCCGTATGTACACCAGCATGGCAGATACCGATGAGGTGATTGATGAGGCACTGCTAGGATTCGAAAGGGTGTTTAAGAAAATGTAAAGGCACATCCTATATTTCAAATGAATGCTATAGATCAATATGTAATTGCCCATGATGTGGGAACATCCAGTGTGAAAAGCGCATTGGTGAGTGAAGGCGGAGAAATAATCACATATGCTAGCTCTTCCTATGGATTTAATCATCCGCGTCCGGGATGGGTGGAGCAGGATCCGGAAGATTACTGGAAGGGTGTGGTAAGAAATACCCGATCGATTCTTAAGAAGTGTCGGTTTGATCCAAATCGTATAATGGGCATGGCTTTTTCCACCCAGGCCATGGGCATTATCCCCATGGACAATACCGATAGAATCCTGATGCATAACATAAGCTGGGTGGATGGAAGGGCCGAGGATCAGGCACAATGGCT
>JAUVIT010000066.1 GCA_030592605.1 Bacteroidota bacterium | reverse complement strand
TAAGGAGTCCGCTATATTGTGCAATCACTGTACCCAGGGCCACCCCATCGGAGCTCATGCCCAGCTTCATGACAAAGGTGTAGTTGCATATTACATTAATGATATTGGTAGATACCAGAACCACCATCGGGAGACGGGCATTTTGCATGCCCAGGAAAAAGCCCAGCAGTGCAAACTGCCCCAATGCAGCCGGAGCGGCCCAGACCCGGATACGGAAATAGGTCATTGCCAGCTCTTCCACACGGGTTTCACCCTTGAGGACAAGGAAACTCAGACTTTCGATGGGTCCCTGAAGTGCTAGAAGCGCAAGGCTCATGACAATGGCTATAAAGGCTGCCCTGGAAAAAACCAGGATGGTCTCAGGCAGATCCCTTCTGCCCCGGGCCTGCGCAGTGAATCCACTGGTCCCCATCCTTAGGAAACCCAGGCTCCAGTAGATAAAGTTAAAGATCAGGGATCCCAGGGCTATGGCTCCGATATAAGCATCCGATTCCAGGTGTCCCATCAATGCCATATCCACTATGCCCAACATGGGAATGGAAATGTTACTGATGATGTTGGGGATGGCCAGGTCCAGGATCTTCTTATTCACCTTTCCGGAATTTTGAGCGAATATAAGGAAATCAGCCATTCCTCTTGCGCTTTGATTTCCAACTAAAGCTTTCTTGCAAAGCTCATGGCAAGGTTCCAGGTATTGTAGTTTCCTTTAATATCGAAATGTAGTTTGGGTACCAGGGCCCAGTGTTTCCCCACATCAATGGAGTACTGGGTTCCCAGCCGGAAGACGCCCAGGTTATCATGCTGCTCCACTTCCACACCACCCCCAAGAAAAAAGTCCAGGTGTTTGGTGGCAGAAAACATCCCCACAAGTGTCATATTCAAAGCATTCTCTCTTTCTACCTGGTCATCAGTAACTACATAATGGTCAAGCTCCAGGGCTCCCAGAAATCCAGCTCCCCACCTGCGATTAATGCGATAGAAATAGTCGAGTCCCACCAGAGGAGCAAATAATCCCCTGGCATCGTTATCCCCCAGCGCGTTACCCGTAGGGATAAATGAAAATCCAAATCCCAGGCCCAGCAGGTGTTTGTGATCGTGCTCCCATGTAGCCGGAGCTTTTTTACCGGTATCAGCTCCCTGACCCACCACCTGCATCATTGCAAAAAGAAGCAGGACAGGCAGCATCCTTTGACATAACCTGGACTTGCGTTGCATACCGGTAAGATACTATGATTTTGCAAATTTTATAAGTCTTACCTGCTTTCCTTAGAATCTTGATGGCCAGGGTATTGGAACTGGGGGAGGGAAACGAATCCATGGCAAGGCCAAGTTCATGCCCATCCCCATCCCTTGTCGGGATGACTGGGGTATTTATTTTCAGATCGGGGAAGCCTTTTAATCGAACTCCTTTACAACTTATCGGCCACCTTCTTGTACAAGGCATTTACCTTGACACGTGGATCGCCTTCACCCAGGGTCTCAAGGGGGAGGAAGCCGTGATACTGATGTTTATGAAGTAGGTCGATCAGTCGCTTAACATCTAAAGCTTCGTTTCCCTCGCCTACACGTATGCGCTCCTTTACCTGCCAGGTGACTGCATATGGGAGAAGTTTTTCGATTTCACTGTAGGGATCTGGCCCTACAACACTGCCCGTATCAAGCATCAGGCCAAACCACTCTGAATCGACCCTTTGGATGATATCAATGATCTCCTTCGTGCTTATTAGAAAATCATGGTGATTCTGAAATGCAATATTTACACCATGTCTGGCTCCGAATCTGGAGCATTCACGAAAGGCGTCTACCACTTGCTGGTGTATGGGACTGGCACTGTCTCCAGCTGAAATAGCTTTGCCGTCGAATATCCTGATGTTGGGAGCTCCCAGTTTGGAGGCTGCCACGATCCATTGTTTCACGTGGTCAATCTCTTTGGCCAGTGCTTCTTCACCGCTTACAGTAAAATCATTTCTTACCCCTGTACCAGAGAAGGAGATCCCGGTCCTGAATGCATCTCTTTTAATCTCATACAAGGTCTGGTCCCCGGGAACCTCCGGGTAGCCTGGTATGTAGTAGGCAGTCAGATCAACAGCTGTGAAACCAGCTTGGGCAGCGAAGATAAATAGATTGTCAAGGCTCATGCCCCCTTCCAGCAGTGCCTTATTAAAACTATAAGCATTCAGGGAAGGAGTAATGCCATATCCGGACGAAATCTGAATTTCTGCTATTGAAGGCTGAAGACTGGTAGCTCCTACCATGGCGAGGGAGGAGGCCTTTATAAATGATCGTCTTTTCATAAACTAATAATAGTACAAATTGGGAATACCCATGAACTATTTTATTCACAACCAAAAAAAGTATCTTTACTACTCTTCACAGTATATCTAATTAGTAAAAACATAATTTCATGAAAACACGACATTTTCTTACAATGCTGATGATAGCATTTTTCAGCGGCCTATCTCTTCAATCTCATGCTCAGGAAGAATCTGCTGAATCCTTTCTGGGGATGTGGGCCCTGACCCTCGATTATGAAAACAACAATGCTGGCTGGCTGGAAGTATGGCAGGAAAAAGGATACCTCGACGCGGATCTTCTGTGGCGATGGGGTAGTGTATTGCCTGTTGGTCATACCCTTGTGGCAGGTGATATGCTTTTGTTGATACAAGGCAGGGATGTGGTGAAAAAGATAGAAGGCTTACCAGACAGAACCCTTCATCCCATTCAGTGGCTTGAAGTGGCCAAGGCAGGTGAGGATCGTATTGAAGGTGTGGCCAATTTTCCAAACAGGGATGGAATTGGCGTCGAGGTGGTTTCATTTACAGGCAAGCGGATCCCTCCGGAAGGAGAGGTTCCAAAATTGAGAAAATCCATGTTTGGAGATCCGGTGGAACTATTTAACGGAACGGATATGGAAGGATGGGAACTGACAGATAAGGGTGCAGTTAGCGGATGGAAAGCAGCAGATGGTGTGATGGTAAACGACCCTGTGCAGAAGCGTGGTGAAGTTCATATCCAGTATGGAAACCTCAGAACCATAGGAACCTTTGAAGATTTCAACTTGAAACTGGAGGTGAATGTACCTCAGGGAAGCAACAGTGGGGTATATCTTAGAGGCATCTACGAAGTACAGGTAATGGACAGCTACGGTAAGGAGCTTGATTCACACAACATGGGAGGCCTTTACAGCCGGATTATCCCCTCCGAGGCAGCTGAAAAGCCGGCAGGTGAATGGCAAAAAATGGATATAACCCTGTACAAGCGGTACCTGACCGTTAAGCTGAATGGAAAAACCATCATTGATAACCAGCCGGTTAAGGGAGTTACCGGGGGTGCACTCACAGCCGATCAGTTTTCACCCGGACCAATTCTCTTGCAGGGCGATCATGGTAAGGTGAGCTACCGGAATATTGTTCTTACTCCAATTGTAGAAAAATAGTACTAATCAAGAATCTCGAATCACCCATGTCTATCCAAAAATTAATCAGCCTTCCGGCGGGTATGACCGACTACTTTTCCCAGCTTACTTACCAGGATTCGGATTCCTGGTTTTGCTCCTCTGATCCTGCAGAGAAGAAAGTGGGTTCGGGAGGAGGAAGCGCCCATCTTTTATGGTCGGCTTACAAAGCATCTGGCTTTAAGGGATCGATGGAAATGTGGTTGAAGGAGAGTAAACGTCTTCTGATACATTCAGGAGGGGAGAGCCGGAGGCTGCCCGCTTATGCACCATATGGAAAGTCACTACTTCCATTGCCCGTATTCAGATGGTCGAAGGGACAACACCTGGATCAGAGCTTACTTGATTTTCAGGCTGGGTATTACCAGAAAATTCTTCAGAATGCCCCCGGATCTTATAGCCTGTTGATTGGCAGCGGCGATGTGATGTTTATTTCTTCGGATCGCTTCGATCAGCTTCCTGAAGCAGATGTGTTGCTATTTGGTATCTGGGTGGATGACAGCATTGCATCACGTCATGGGGTGTTTTTCAGCCGTCGCCATCAGGAAGACAGGCTCTCTTTTGTAAGACAAAAACCAGCTGTAGAGGAGTTGAGGGACCTGGCCCAGGAATATCTGTACCTGATGGATTCGGGGATTGTGGTGATGAATAATCGGGCAGCCCGGATACTGATGAAGAAATCAGGTTGGGAAGAGGGCAGGCAATCTTTTAGTGGAGGTCTTCCTGAGTATTATGATTTGTATAGCGATATGTTAACAGCCTTTGGTGACGAGTCGGAATCAACAGACTCTGAATTGGCTGATCTTACAGTGAAGCTTGTTCCATTACAACAGGGAGAGTTCTATCATTTCGGCAGCAACAGTGATATGATCGAATCTTCTCTGAGGCTCCAGAACAGGTTTATAGATCAGCGCCTGAATCATGCCCGGGAGAAGGAATATCATCCATCCATTTTTCAGCAAAATGCTGAGGTGATGCTAAAAAGTTTAGAAAGCGATAAGCACCATATCTGGATTGAAAACAGTTATATTCCCCATAGCTGGAAACTGAATCACCATCATATTCTCACAGGGATTCCCTCAAATTCCTGGGATGTAGAATTGCCTGGAAATATCTGTCTTGATTTTGTGCCTCTGCAGGGAGATGAATATAGCATGCGGATCTATGGCTACAACGATGGATTCAAAAATTCAATTGATAAGGGAGCCATCTGGATGAACCAAAGCCTTGAGCTATGGCTGGCCGAACGTAGTATATCCCCTGAAGCAGCAGGATTTGTAAAGGATGCTTCCATCTATGATTTACCTCTTTTTCCCATTGGGACAGTGGACGAACTGGAAATGATTTTGCTGGAAATGCTGGATGGAGCCAGGAAGGGATCACTCTGGCTTGACTCGAAACGGCTCTCGGCAAAAGAGCTCTCTGAGAGGGCCAATGTGGGAAGACTATTCCAGCAGCGAGATGAATTGAAGCTCCGGGTACTCCCAAAACTGGCTGCCAATCATAATAAGAGTATCTTTTACTTCCTCGATCTGGAGAGGACATCTTCCGAATATCGAAAATCACTCCTGGAACTTCCCCCAGAACTATCTGTAGACGATGGGCTTATTAAAAGGATCAACGACTCCATGTTTCGTGCCAGGGTTGTCGGTAACAGGGAGCAGTCGGCCTTCTATGAAAAGAAGGCCTTCGGAATACTTCGCCAGGAGATGATCGAAACTTTGCAAACGGAACCTGTAAGTCCCTCCAGGAATGTTCTGGATGATCAGATTCTGTGGGGAAGAAGCCCGGTGAGGCTGGATCTGGCGGGAGGGTGGACAGATACTCCGCCCTATTGTATTATGGAGGGAGGAAAGGTGGTTAACCTTTCGGTGGAGTTGAATGGACAACTTCCCCTGCAGGTCTATGCAAGGCCCATTGAGGAGCCAAAGATTGTTCTTCGTTCCATCGATCTGGGAGAGAAGACAGAGATCAACAGTTTTGAAGAATTGAATAACTATGACCAACTGGGAGGCGGATTCTCCATTCCAAAGGCGGCCCTTGTACTGGCCGGATTCGGCCCCATGTTTTCGCAAAAGGATTATCCCGACCTGGCCACGCAGTTGAAGGCATTTGGAGGTGGCATTGAGATGTCACTCCTGGCGGCCATCCCAAAGGGATCGGGACTGGGAACCAGTTCCAACCTGGCTGCTACAGTATTGGGAACTTTAAGCGAATTTTGTGGCCTGAACTGGGATAAGCATGCCATCGCTTATCGTACGCTGATCCTGGAACAGATGCTCACCACCGGTGGTGGATGGCAGGACCAGTTCGGAGGAATCTTTGAAGGAGTTAAACTGCTGGAAACCGAAGCGGGAATCAGGCAAAATCCGGGCATTAAATGGTTGCCCGACCAGCTTTTTACCAATCGTGAAACCCGGGAGATGATGCTCTTGTATTATACCGGCGTAACCAGGGTAGCCCATGATATTCTGGGTGAGATTGTAAAGGCCATGTTCCTTAATTCTTCAAGTCATCTGGAAATCTTCAGCGAAATGAAGATTCATGCCCGGGAGACCTTCGATACCATCCTGAGCAATGATTATGAAGGACTGGCAGAAAAAGTAGCCATCAGCTGGGCCATGAATCAGAGTTTGGACGAAGGTACCAACCCCATGGTGATCCGTAAGATTATTGAGCGGGTGGATGATTACCTGCTGGGTTATAAACTCCTGGGAGCAGGTGGTGGCGGATATTTGATGATGTTTGCCAAATCTGCAGATGCAGCCATAAGAGTAAAGCAGAATTTGGAGTCAGATCCACCCAACACCCGTGCCAGGTTTGTGGATTTCGCCATTTCAAAAACCGGCTTCCAGGTATCCCGTTCCTGATCAATGGCATCATAAAAGGGACCTGTGAGTCCCTGCATTAAGGCATAAATTGACAATGCCCCTCAGGCTACTCTAAAAGCTCAAGACCCTCCATGGCCGAGGATCCACCCGGAGTGTGTAGCAGGGCTTTCTGGAACAGCACCTTCGCCTCCCGGAAATTGTTCAATTTAAAATGGGACCATGCAAGCATGCTCAGGGCGTCATAATCAAATGGGTAGAGATTGGCTACTTTTTCGAAATATTTTCTGGCCGATTCATAATCTTCCTTCCCATATAGGATCAAACCAAGCCTGTGCATGGCGGTGGAGTTGTTGGGACTTATCTCCAGGATTTTCTCATATTGGGCTATTACCATAGTCCAGTTGCCCATGGCTGCTCCGGGGTAGACAACCCCAAACCTGGGTTCGATGGCATATGGCATCAGGTCGATGGCCCTGTTATAGTAGGCCATGGATTCGGTGAAGCTACCTGCCTGGTAACTTAACCAGCCCAGCCTCAGGTTGATTTCATAGGATTTTTCGCTATATACATTTTTTAAACTGGTAATGGCACCGTTGGTTTCACCTGTGGCTTCCTGGATGTAGCTTTGTTGAAAAGCGTCTTTGGTCTCTTCGAAACTTTGACCTGAGGCAGTTGCTGCAGGGATCATCATACTGAGCAAAAGCACCATTCTGTACTGTTTTAAAATCTCCATAATAGTCCTCCGTAAATTGATATTGCGTTATAATGAATTGAGTTGGCTTCTCCAGCCATATTGGGATCAGAAGGATGGAAATCACTCCGATTGGAGGTCCATTTCCCCCCCAGGTAAAACATTGATCCTCCTTCCGTAACCGGAATGGAGAGTGATAATTTAATTTTCTTTTCAATCACCTCAGAGTAACTGTTGTATACAATCATGCCATTGTTTTCAAGATAATTGGTCATTTCGCCCATGGTGCCATGCAAATCGATCCACATCTTTTCAGCAATGGTAAATCCAAACATCAGTTCAGGGATGATCCTGATGACACTTTCCCTTCCCGGACTGATTTCATACTGACTATTCAGATAGCCGCCGGCATACAGGTTCAGGTTACCCAGTGGGAACCAATGAATACCCAGCCTGTTCTGAAGCTGCTCTTCCTGGTTTAGGTTGCTGTAATAAGCCCCGAGGTGCAGGTCAACTTTACGCATCCCTTTGCTGAATCCCAATCCGGTCACAATATCAGTCTGGTTCACATAGCCCAGTGTTGTCTGGGATGGTCCCCCCTGGAATCGCGTTCCGGAGTCAAATGGCACCTGGGAACTGGTACCGATGATATGTAACATGGGCGCAAAGAGAGTACCCGAACGGGTGGTAAACTGAGGTG
>JAUVIT010000125.1 GCA_030592605.1 Bacteroidota bacterium | reverse complement strand
TCGGACTTATCTCAAATGCCTCCTCTGTTGTGGAGGTGATTGAAGCAGAAAACAGCAGCATCTCGAATCTGGTAATCGACGGCATGCGGAGTGAAAACTTCTTTGCTGACGGATGTAATAGTGCTGGTATTTTGATCTATAAATCCAAATGGATTACTGTGGATAGTGTCCTGGTAAAAGATTTTAACGGAGAGGGTATCAGCTGGCAAATTACGGAACATATTACCATTAAGAACAGTGAAATATCCGGAAGTGGAAATACCGGCATGCATCCGGGGACCGGATCGCCCTTTTCCATTATTGAAAACAATGATGTGCATCATAACGATCAGGATGGATTGTTTATTTGCTGGCGGGTATATGAGAGCAGGGTCAAGGGGAACCTGTTTCACCATAATGGCCGCTATGGGCTGTGTACGGGACACAAAGACACTGATGTGCTTTTTGAAAATAATCACTTCTTTGAGAACGGTAGTGATGGTGTTCACCTGAGGGGGGAGAGGGAAGCCAATGCTCCTCATAGAAATACCTTCATTAATAACATCATAGAAAACAATGGGACAAATGGAGGGGGCTATGGTTTTTCCATTAATTCACCAGCCAAAGAGCTAAAGCTCACCGGAAATCAGTTCCTGAATTCCATGAACACCCAGAAAGCTGCCATTTATGTGCATGAAGCGGGTATTAAACCTGCATTGGAAAACAACAGTTTTGATGAGCATGAACTGGGTCATGTTCTCTTTGAAATACCCGAAGAAAGGGATCCTGAACAAGCATTAGAACCTGCAAATATGAACATTGACTATAAACCCATTGGAGAGTTCCATACAGATCTATCTCCTCAAACCGGCGCCCCTCGCCAGGGAGCACTGGTTCCTGAAAATCAGGGCCTCATTGAAATCTATCCGGAATTCGAGGAAGCACTGCAAGACCTGGAACAATATGAATATATCATTGTGTTATACCACATGCATATGTCAAAGAAGTGGCATGCCTTTGTAAGACCGCCTGCCAGTGAGAAGGAGTTTGGGCTTTTCGCCACCCGCTCTCCCAACCGGCCCAATTCAATGGGATTTGGAGTCATTAAGCTTGACCGAGTCGAGGGCCGAAATCTTTATGTGAGTGGGATAGATGCTTACAATGGCACACCAGTTCTGGATATCAAGCCCTGGCTACCCTCCATCGATTGTCCAGATAGCCATGCGTCTAAGGATATTGAAAAAAAGCTGGGAATCGCACAATAGAAATTCAAGCCTGCTTATTTTTGCCAAGTAAGCGTAGTAAGTCTTCCACCGGGACGATGGGACACAGATAAGTGCACCAGGGCCTCTTGATAAAAACGGAGGCCATTATAAATAGTCCGGTCAGTACAAACAAATAGGTGGCCCCGGTCAGGCTTAGTGCCACCCCGAAGATTTCGTAGTTCAGTTTCACCGGGTTCCGGAAATAGAGTGCCAGAAGAATTGCCAGTAGTGCCACTCCACGCTGTACCCACTTCATGCTCTTGTTAAATCGCCTGGAAAAACGTGGCTTGGCTCCTCCCACCGCTCCCAGACACTCCTGCAATCCGCCCAGGGGACAGATCCAGGTACAGTAGATATTTTTTCTGGTCACTAAAATGGAGAGCAGAAATCCCCCGATCATAAGGTACCAGTATAGCTGGGTATGCCAATCTGGAAAATAGCCAAGTAGAAAGGTATTTAATTTCGACAGAGTCAGTGGCAGTGAGAACCAGAATCCAAGAATAAAAAGACTGCCCAGCATGGTGATCCAACGAATAGTCGTTTTAAACCTCGTTTGCTTGTAAATTCCAATTAGTGCCAGCACATACAATACAAGCAAGGCAATTTCAGGGATCCCGATCTCCAGGCCTGGTGCCTCCGGCGCCGATACTTCCAGATTGAGCTGATCCCTGGCAATCCTGCCGGAGCCTACCTGAGCACAACGGATAATGGCCTGGGAGGTATAGGTGGCCCCACTTACCACATCCACATCCTCTCCAATCACAAACGGATCATCATATGATTTTCCAACAAGGGACTTTTTCCATGCCTTTTTCTCGGTCTTCTCCAGAAAAGAGGGGGTCTCCCTGTGCTTTACCACCTTCAGGTCCCGAATAACTCCAGCTGTATCCAGAAGCACCGATACTATCATATCTCCTCCATAGGCGGGAGCAGATTCATTGATCAGATAAAAGTCAGGTGACAGACTATCCACCTCATACAAAGCGAAACGCTCCCCTTCTAATGCTTCTGCAATGTGGCCCTCAGGAATTATCCCGTTCAGGTAGTTATTCACCTCCTGTGCTTCCCGGCGAATGCCCAGAACTCCTGCCGTGATGACCAGTGTAAGCGAGATGATCGCCAGGATTCGTTCCAATCTTTTTCCCTTCATTCTTGGCACCAGGCTTTGTAAACAATCAAAGGAAGATCTGATTCAAAGTTCAGTGTAAACTGATCTGCCGTCGCTTCATTCAGGGTTGCCCTGTACCAGTTGGACAAACGCAGATCATTCAATTGATATAAGAGTCCAGTTGATGAAACACTTACCCTGTTATCAATAGAGAAAAACGAAATTTTCTCTCCAAGCTTAGACCGAACCTGCTCACCACTGCGTACCAGGAAAAAAATCCCGTAATCTGAAATAATTTGCACCTCAATCCGTGGGTAATACTCCAGCATAAGGGATATATTTCCCAGGGTATGATCCTCTCTCATCCCGGTTGCACCCAGAATGGAGACCGATGAATACCCTTTTTCAATACAATAATGGACCGCCTTGGTCAGGTCATTGCTCTCCTGGTCGTTGGATTGGATGATGATGGATGCGTATTGCTCTCTGACTTCACCGGACAGGGAATCCATATCCCCGACGATCACATGGGGCGACATACCCTTAGCAATCAGTTTATCGGCCGCACCATCGCAGCAAATCAACTGATCTGCAGCCTTCAGCAGATCCAGGCCCTGTTGGGCCTTCGGGAACAGTCCGTTGGCCAGGATAACAACTTTACGATCCGCTTTCATCTTCTAGCTTCTTAGTCATCGATCTCTTCCATTCCAAATACCCGTAAACCGCCATTCCTGCATAGACTACATAAAGAATGACAGTGGGATACAATCCTTTGTAAATATATAGACCTATGCTTACAAGATTGGCAATAATCCATAAAAACCACTGTTCTATAATCTTTCGGGTCAGCATCCAGGTGGCTACGATGGCGAGTGCCGTTGTAAAGGAATCCCCCAGAGGGACCGTAGAATCGGTAAACCTATCCAGGACAAAATAGATCCCCACCCAGGACAGTGCAAAAGTGAGAAAGAGCAGGAGGAGCTGCTGCCTGTTGATTCTGACCACCGGAAGCTCCCCTTTATCCGCCTTTGATCCACCCCTGCTCCAGTAATACCAGCCATAGATGCTGATCAGAACATAGTAAACCTGCAGTCCCATATCTGCATAGAACTTTCCGGTAAAGAAAATGAAAACGTAAGCTGCAGATGTGATGATTCCCAGTGGCCAGAGCAATCTGTTCTGCTTCACCTCCAGAATCACATAAAGAATGCCTGTAATGACACCGAATATCTCAATCCACATCTTTCCTACTTCTTAAGCTTTTAGAATCTTAAATTCACCTTGGCCAGGTAATTAATAGTTGCCTGGGGGAAATAGGCCGACCAGTAATATTCCTCTCCGTCTTCCCACCAGGTTCCTCCGTATGCATTGTTTTCATAGAGGGTAGAAAAGAGATTATTAACCTGGAACTGTAAGCCAATAACGCCAAGCTTTTTTACAGGAAATGAATAATCAAATCTCAAATTGTTTACAAACCAGGAATCCAGTTTCAGATTCTCATTCATGGTATTCACAAAGTACTGTTCACTTACATACTGACTGATCAGGTGTAGCTCCATGGACTTTGCCAGGTGAAAAGCCAGGTCGCTGGAAGAGATCACCGATGGCGAATAGGCGATATCCACATCGCCCAGGTCTCTTGAGGAGGGATTGCCTTCCCATGTAGCCGAATTATAATCGGTGTAGGACTCTACAAAGTCACTGATCTTGTTCCTGCTTAATGTCAGGTTGGCATTCCACTCCAGGAAGGAAAAAGCCTGCACACCAAAACTTAGCTCAATACCAGCCCTGTAACTATCCTGTACATTGGTCATTATCGGGTAACCATCCTGGCTCAACTCACCTGTCGGAACCAGTTGGTTTTTATAATCCATATAGTAAAGGTTGACCGCAGCAGCCAGTGATTTAGAAGAGAAGGAGTAACCAAGCTCCAGGTCTCTGAGCCGCTCTGCCTGAGGAGTGGATTCGGGATCGCCTGTTGCATCTTTAAAATTCTGCCGGGTAGGTTCCCTGTTTCCAATGGAGAAGGAAGCGTAGGCATATTGAGAGGCACTGATCTCCAGTTGGGCCCCCAGCTTTGGATTAAAAAAGTTAAATATGTGTTCCTGGTCCAGCTCACGCATATAACCGTCGTCATCGATGCCTTCCATAAGGTAGTTGACATAGCGGTACTGGACATCAGCAAAGAGATTCAAGCGAGGGCCTACCTGGTAATTAGACTTAAGATACAGATTGCCATCCCATTTTTCTGAACTGTTCCTGTACCACTCATGCTCCTTCTCGGTATCACCTGCATACCTCATCCATATAATTTCGCCAAAGTGATCACCCACATATTTGTTTATGCCACCACCACCGGTCAGCTTCAAGCGATCCAATGAGTAGATCAGGGAGAAAACTCCTCCATAAAAATCATTATCCAGCCACTTCTGCCTCACCAGGTCTGTATGAGTTATGGTATCGTTCTCCCCTACAATGGGTGGTAAATAATAATCCTCCACCGCCTCGTCCTGTTTAAACTGCTCGTAATATCCCCTGCCATCCACATAAAAGAGGGCCGCATTTAAAAGAAGATTTTCTGAAAGATTGGTAGAGTAGACCAGGTGATAATGGTTCTGCCAGTAATTATCAGTCTGATTTTCGTAGTAGCGATTCTCACCTGAGGGATTTACATACTGTCCGGCCGGATTGTAGGTCCGGTTGGTATCCAGGGTAACTTCATCTACCCCCCACCAACTAATCCCCGAATGCTGCTCACCCAGAATTACATTGGCCTTTATTCTGCCTTTCTTTGTGAAATAGGTCCCGGTAAATTGCATGGATTGATTGTCAGAAGAGGCATAATCCACATAAGCATCGGATTTCAAATTTGAATATCGAAAATCAAAACTAAGCCTGTCCTTAATCAGTCCTGTCCCTGCCTTCACCGTATTGATCCATGTATTGTATGAACCAAAAGTACTACTGATATCTGCATAAGCATCCCTCGAAGGAGTCTCTGTCTGCATATTGACCGTAGCCCCAAAAGCCGCCGCGCCATTGGTGGAGGTCCCCACTCCCCGCTGTACCTGGATACTGCTTAATGAGCTTGCAAATGATGGCATATTCACCCAGAATACCTGTTGCGATTCTGCATCATTCAGGGGAATACCATCTACTGTTATATTGATTCTGCTGGGATCGGCACCCCGGATCCGAAAGTTAGTATACCCGATACCAGTACCCGATTCGGAAGATTGAACCAGGGAGGGTGTTAAACTAAGGAGATAGCCCATATCCTGACCCATATCCTGGGCGGCGATCTCTTCCTTCTCCATATTTTCATAGGCCATGGGTGTTTTATTTCCAGCCCTTGTAGCCCTGACTACAACTTCGTCGGCAATAAATACGGAGGTCTGCAGAACTACTTCATAGCGATCCTTAAATGGGGGATGCACTTCAAAAACATGGCTCTCGTAACCAATATAGGAGATTTCAATTTCATAAGATCGACTCCCATCCAGGGCCAATTCAAATCTACCATCTCCATTGCTTATAACACCCAGCTTTGTGTTGTTGACCACCACATTGGCACCCACCAGTGCTTCCCCGTTCGTATCTGTCACTGTGCCTATAACATTTATTTTCTGAGATATGGCAACAAGAGAAGTGACCAACATCAGTGAAAACAGCAAAATCCTCTTCATAGAACTGATTTTAGCAACAACTAACAATCCGAAAAAGGGGGGCATCTACAGGAATACTCTGTTCCCTACGCTGGCATTATCCAGATCAGGTAAAAGGGTTTGATCTCAGCCCGTATTA
>JAUVIT010000078.1 GCA_030592605.1 Bacteroidota bacterium | reverse complement strand
GCCTTCCCAGGAACAATGAAACACCCGACAAGAGGAGTAATGTGGACTACTGGCATGTGGACTATGTGCGTCTTGACAGAAACAGGACTGCTGGCGACACCGTCCTTAGGGATGTGGCTTTTAACACACCGCTCACTTCAATTTTTAAAGAGCTTAGCGCTGTTCCATGGCCCCATTTTGAAGCAGCTTACAATACGACCCTCTCTCCATTTGTATCTGCCCAGTACAGGAATAACGACTCCATTACGCGGAATGTAACCCGTTCCCTGAGCATCCTGGAGCCGCTCTATGGTGAATCGGAGCTCATTGGTATCCCCACTGCGCAGGATATCCCGGCCTTTGAGGAAAGAATTGTTGATTTTGCTTTTCCCTATGATCTGGACTTTAACAGGGGCGATTCTGCACTTATCAGGTTCAAGGCGGCACTCCGCACCGATGTATTTGATCCCAAGGTAAATGACACGGTGATTCACGACCAGCTGTTCAGGGATTACTACGCTTATGACGATGGAACCGCAGAAGCGGGCTACGGATTGCGTGGTGATGGAACCGAAAACGGGATGGTAGCCATCCGACACTACTCCTACGAAGCTGACATGCTCGGCGGTGTCTACATTTATTTTAACCAGGTGTATGACTCGCTAAACCTGAAGGAGTACACTTTTAACCTGATGGTCTGGAACGATTCAAATGGATCTCCCGGTAATGTGATCTGGGATGATGAAACCATATACAGGCCTCGCTATACACCCACCTATACGGGCTTTGTTAAATATGATTTTACAGAACCCGTTCCGGTTAACGGATCTTTCCATGTAGGATGGAGACAGTACAAGCCTTACACTCTCAATATGGGACTCGATAAGAACAATGATCCGGATTCCCCTGTAATGTTCTACAATATTGGCTCCTGGATCGGCTCAGAAGCCCCGGGAATGGTGCTCTTCAGACCCTATTTGTATGAGCCTTCAACCGGGATTGACCAGGCCGGTGTATCAACAATAGAGCCACTAAATCTTTATCCCAACCCCGCCAGTGAGCGGATCTGGTTTGATATCCCTTCCGGGTCAGAAGGGAAAGATATCCCGATATTTATATATGATACATCGGGCCGGCAGCTTCACCATGCCGTACTTCGATCCAACAGTCTGGATGTTTCAGAATACGCTCCGGGACTTTATTACATCAGAGTCCTTATGGGCGGTGTACCCTATTATTCCAAAGTACTGATCAACCATTAAACAACCGTCCGTGGAACCTGCAGACAATAACGAATTATTTGAACATTTCAGGTTCACAGCCGACCCTGGCCAGACCCCCCTGCGCATAGATAAATTTCTCCACAATTACCTTGAAAATACCTCAAGAAGCAGAATCCAATCTGCTGCTAATGCAGGCAATATCCTCTCCAACGGTTCCCCGGTGAAGCCAAACTACCGGGTAAAACCGGGAGATATAGTAAGCCTTGTTTTACCCCATCCCCCGCGGAAAATTAAGCTGATTCCCGAGGATATCCCCCTGGATATTATATTTGAAGATGAGGATGTAATTGTGCTCAATAAGCAAGCTGGTCTGGTGGTTCACCCCGGGTATGGTAATTATTCAGGAACACTGGTAAACGCATTGATGTACCATCTTAAAGACAATCCGCTATTTCACTCAGGCGAGGAGAGGCCAGGATTGGTACACCGGATCGATAAGAACACCTCCGGATTGCTGGTGGTTGCAAAAAATGAGCTTGCTCTCAATAAACTGGCCAGTCAATTTTTTCATAAAACTTCCAAAAGGACCTATGCTGCACTCGTATGGGGCGATATGAAGGATGAGGAAGGGACCATTATCGGGCATTTAGGCAGAAATCCTAAGAACAGAAAACAGATGCATGTTTTCCCCGATGGAGACCAGGGTAAGGAGGCCGTGACCCACTATCGCGTTCTGGAGCGTCTGGGTTATGTGAACCTGGTGGAATGCAGACTGGAAACAGGTCGCACTCATCAGATCAGGGTTCACTTTCAGTACCTGGGGCATCCCCTGTTCAATGATCCGGAGTATGGAGGTGACCGTATTCTAAGGGGAACCACCTTTACCAAGTACAAACAGTTTGTTCAGAATTGTTTTGATCTCATACCCGGACAGGCCCTGCATGCCCGGACACTGGGTTTTGTACATCCTTCCTCGGGCGAAGATATGCTTTTCGATGCTCCGTTCCCCGCAGGATTCAGCTCTGTACTACAGAAATGGCACACCTATATCCAGGGGCGTCGTGATGAATAATAGTAATGAATCCACTTTCTCAATGCACATTCGTATAAAAGGTGTTACATTTAAGTAGGGAACCTTTCAACTTAAGAAGAGATGAATATTGCCATTTTTACCGGAGGAGATTCTTCTGAACATGTGATCTCCATGAAAAGTGCCGAGCAGGTACTTAAATGGCTTGAAGCTGCAGGCCATTCCTGTTACCTTGTTGAGGCAAAAAAAGATAAGTGGACCGTACACCTTGGGAAAAAGAGGGTGCCACTGGACAAAAACAGTTTTAGCTTTCTGAATAAAGAAGAAAAGCTTACTTTCGATTTTGCCTGGAACACCATCCATGGCACCCCGGGTGAAGATGGAAAACTCCAGGGATGTTTCGATATCATGGGAATTCCATACAGCTGTTCCAATCAATTCTCCTCAGCACTGACATTTAATAAATACACCTGTAAAAGTTTCCTCAAGCAACATAATGTGCTCACACCCGAAGCGAGTCTCGTTCGAAAAAACATTGAAACTGACCTGGAAGCAGTGGGTGAGATGGTTGGATTTCCCTGCTTCGTGAAACCCAACAATGGGGGATCGAGTTTTGGGATAGCCAAGGTGAGCCGTCTTGAAGACTTGCAAGGAGCCCTGGAGGAAGCCCTACAAGAAGATGATGAAGCTATCGTAGAAAGATATATTAAAGGTACTGAAGTTACCTGTGGCCTTATGAAAGGACGTGATGGTTTTACCTTGTTTCCCATTACTGAAATCGTTTCGAAAAATGAATTCTTCGACTATGAAGCCAAGTATACAGAGGGCAAGGCCGAAGAGATTACCCCGGCCCGGATAGACGATGATGTAACAAAAAAATGTCAGGATATGGCCATGGACATATATAACCTGACCAATAGCACCGGCATTATCAGGGTCGATTTTATTATCAAAGGCAACCAGGTATACTTTCTGGAATTGAATTCTATTCCGGGAATGTCTGAGGAGAGTATTATTCCAAAACAGGTTAGCAGCATGGGGATGGAAATGTCTACGGTCCTTCAGCAGGTTATTGATGAGGTTCTGGGCACATAGGAGCACTTTTTTTGCTACTTTTACTGCCCTCATGAGAAAGTATATCTCCATTTTTTTTGCAGCACTGCTATTATCAGGATTACCGGCTTGCTTCTACTCCGATTCGAATACCTACTATGTAGAACCTGTCCCAGGGGATCCGCCACTGGTATCGGTAACATGCAACCTGGACACCCTGTACAACCCACCGGTCAACGACAGCCTTGAAGTGAGTTATCAGGTGGAGGTTGAAGGTGGTGAATTCTATTATATCTATGCAGACCTTGTGCATACATCAGTTTATGAATCGGACAGCAGCTCCGGATCCTTCTGGATCAATTCCATGCTGGCAGATTCATCTGGGATTGATACCCTCTACCTGGAATTCTACTACTCCAGCAACAGTAACAGCCTGGCTGATAAGGTTAGCTATGAAGCTCTGACCGATACCCTGAAGTATGCCATTGACTTTAACCTGGGGGCTGACTTATGAGAAAGCGCATTTCTTATATGATCGTATTGGCCATGCTGCTTGTCTCTGCTCAACACAGCCTGGCTCAGAACGGTGGCATCTCCATCGCTGCAGGGGCTGCAAGTTTTCGCATGGGAGATATGAAATATCTGCAAGAGCATATTCTAAGCACCTATCCGGTAGAAGGGAAGATAACAAGCTCCTTCCCCCCATTTACCGCCGCTTCTTTCACCGTGTTTAAGCAGTTATATGATCATATCCGTGTTGGTGGCAGGTACAATTATTCGACCACAGGAGCCAAATCCTCTTATGCCGATTACTCAGGAGACATTTACACGGAATTTAATGCCGTCTCTCACCGCCTGGGAGCATATCTATCTTACCTTGTTTTGGGTGGCGATCGTATTGACCTAAGTTTGAACGGGAGCTTGGATGCAAATTATACCAGTATGACCATTCAATCCTACTACACCATATTTAACTACTCTGATGGCTTGAGCAACAAATACAGGTCCATTAGTCCAAGCATTGCTGTTGGAGGAGAACTTATGTATAAGCTCAAAAAATTATCCCTTGGAATGGAAGCAGGATACCTGGTCGATTTGAAGGGGAATCTTAAAGACACCAGTGATGGGGATCCCTTGTTGGATCCTAAGGACTTAGACCGGGTGCTGAGCTCTGACTGGACCGGGTGGTATTTGCAGTTAAAGACCCTGATCTGGCTCGATTTCTAAGCTGGGATTTTTCCTCTTATTTCTCCCATAAATCTCTCCACCCGCTCCTCAATTGAAAGAGAGTTCTCAGCTCCAAGTGCTTCAATAAATGCACTTCCAATAATGGCTCCCCTGGCATATTTACAGGCTGTTAAAAACGTAGGCCGATTGGAAATTCCAAAACCGATGAGTCCGGGAACCTGGAGCTTCATCATTTTCAGTCGCTGAAAATAATCCCTCTGTTGATCTCCTACCGAAGTCCTTGCTCCTGTGGTGGAAGAAGCTGCCACCAGGTAAAGAAATCCTTCTGAAAGTGCTGCAATCTGCCTTATTCGTGTATCATCGGTATGGGGGGTCACAAGCAAGGAGTTGTATATACCATAGCTTCGAAACAATTCAAGGTAATGGCTCTCATACTCGGCGGGTGGCAGATCGGGAACAATTACTCCGTCAATGCCGGTATCCCTGCACCTGCTTAAAAACCGCTCCACGCCCATCTGTAGAACAGGATTCAAATAACCCATCATGACCAGGGGGATGTTAACGCTCTTCCGGATCTCTTTCAATTGATTGAAAAGCAGATCCAGTGTTATGCCATTTTGAAGGGCAAGCTGGCTGCTTTGCTGGATCACAGGGCCATCTGCCAGTGGATCGGAAAAAGGAATGCCAATCTCTACCATATCGGCACCATGTTCCTGGAGTGCTCTCAAGAGTCGTGGGGTATCATTGATGCCCGGATAACCTGCAGTGATATATATGGATAGAATCTCTTTGTCCCTCTCCCTGAAAAGTTGATCAATTCTGTTACTCATTGCTTAGATTTCTAATTTATCGATATAGGTGTCCATATCCTTATCTCCCCTGCCAGAAAGATTTACCACCACCACATCCTCTGCTCCGGGATTGATTTTCTCAAGTGCTGCCAGGGCATGGGCAGTCTCAAGGGCCGGAATAATCCCCTCTTTCCTGGTACAGAGAAATGCAGCCTGCAGAGCCTCATCATCTGTAATGGCATACACCCTTGCCCTACCCGATTCGGCCAGCCATGCATGGAGGGGGCCCACACCGGGATAATCGAGTCCTGCCGAAATGGAGTAGGGTTCTTCGATCTGTCCATCATCATCCTGCATTAGCAGGGTCCTGCTGCCATGTATGATCCCGGGCCTGCCCAACAATGAGGTGGCTGCCGTAAGACCGCTATCTAAACCCTTGCCTGCTGCTTCGGCCGATATCAAACTGACACGCCGATCATCCAGGTAATGATAATAGGCGCCTGCAGCATTGCTACCCCCACCCACACAGGCCACCAGGTAATCCGGATAATCCCGGCCTGTCTTCTCCATTACCTGCATCCGAATCTCCTCTGAGATCACAGACTGAAACCGGGTTACCATATCAGGATATGGGTGTGGCCCGACCACCGAACCAATGATATAGTGGGTGTCCACCGGATGATTGATCCAGTCGCGTATGGCCTCATTGGTAGCATCTTTCAGTGTTTTATTGCCGCTGTGTACCGGTCTTACCTCTGCTCCCAGCATAAGCATCTTCTTGACATTGGGTGCCTGTCGCTCCATGTCCAGGGCTCCCATATAAACAATACACTCCATTCCGGTAAGTGCACACACAGTGGCAGTTGCAACTCCATGCTGTCCCGCACCGGTTTCTGCAATAATCCTTTTCTTCTTAAGCTGTCTGGCCATCAGGATCTGACCTATAGTGTTATTGATCTTGTGAGCACCGGTATGGTTCAGATCCTCTCTTTTTAGAAAAATCTGAGTCCCATAGTGAGCCGACAGGCGCTCCGCTTTGAAAAGCGGGGTGGGTCTGCCTGCATAATCTCTTAGCAAGAGCCTGAATTCACTCTGAAAACCTTCCGACTGAATAATGTTCATATAGCTATCTTCAAGCTCCCTGATATTTGGATAAAGCATTTCTGGAATATAGGCTCCCCCATATTCTCCATAAAAACCTCCTGAATCCACCTTATATCCCATAAGCTTCTAGTTTCTGATTTCAATGACAAATTCCTTCAATGATTCTATATCTTTTAACCCGGGCGACAGCTCAAACCTGCTGTTCACATCCACTCCCATCAATCCCTGGAGATCGAGGGTCCGTATAAGCCCCGCATCAGGGGGGGCTATCCCACCGCTAAGTAAAAAAGATGCGGAAAGAGGCAGATCCTCAAGCAAATTCCAATCGAATTTCTGACCAGTTCCGCCTTTTCCTGATGCCGCAGAATCAAACAACAAGTGGTCCACCACCTCCAGGTATTTCTCCAATTCCGAATGGGATGTATGCGGTTCAAGCGCTTTGAACACCTCAACTGCTTCCCCGGACAGCTGTCGACAATAAGATGCAGTTTCTCCTCCATGAAGCTGCACCGCATCAAGGCCATATTTGTTTATGGTCTTTTTCAATTGCGAAAGCTCTTCATCCACAAACACTCCCACTTTCTTAATTGCCGGGCCGGGAATCTTAAACAGCTCAGGATCGGGATCGGTCCCAACGAAACGCCTGGACCGGGGGTAGAAGATAAAACCAACAAACTCGGGAACAAGGGCACAAACTTGTTCAAGGTTAAGAGGATCACGCATCCCACACACCTTAATTTGTATCTTCCTTCGCTCAAGCATTCCAAATATATTTCTGTTATATCTTGTTAATGAAGCGTTCACAAGCGGCTCCCGGATCCTTCTCCTTCATAAAATTCTCTCCCATCAGGAACAAGTTGTAACCCGCAG
>JAUVIT010000197.1 GCA_030592605.1 Bacteroidota bacterium | reverse complement strand
TCCCGGAGAACTCATCAGGTTCAAAGCCACCACACCCTTGGCTTCGAAATAGCCGCTGTTCCTGCTTGCCAGCAAGTTGTTCTTCCCAAGGATATCCTCCTCCAGACGAATAAGCCTCTGAGATGATTGTTCGTGACTGTGATCATGATGATGACCATGGCTATGAGGGTGGTCATGGTCGTGATGATGACCGTGGCTATGGGGGTGGGCATGGTCATGATCGTGAGGATGATCATGTTCATGATGATCATCATCATGGTGCTCCGGTGCCGGGTTCCCGGGGCGGCTTATTTTCACCGGATTTGTTCCTGAGCCGCATCCGCATGTGTCACACATAGCTATTCGTTTTGTTCAACAAGCAAAGATTTTATCTGTAGTTCGCATCCCCGGATCAGCCTGATGCCCTGTTTATTGCACTCTGGACAATGGCTATACATTCCGTCCGGGGTATAGAGGTGCTCGCAGGCAGTGCACTCAGCAACAGCTTCCACACGGTTGATCCTGAAGAGTGTTTCTTCAAGGATGGTATCTTTTGCTGCCACTCCCAGGGCAAATTCCAGGGATTCATATTCAATCCCCGAAAAGATGCCGATATCAAGTTCAACTTCCGACACACGATTGGCAGAGGCCATAGCTGCCTGCTTGATGGCCGTATCCACAATACTGATGGCAATAGAGAGTTCGTGCATCGCCTGGTCGTTACATCAATTTCCACCTGTGTGCTCCTATGGCCAGCTGTCCAGCAGCTATTCCCTGGTCGTTCACCGGTATCCTGTGGGGAAGATAAACCTTGAAATTCTCATTTTCAAGTTTATCCATCACTTTTTCAGAGAGAAAGTTGTTTTGAAAGCTACCGCCCCCCAGAACAATCCGGTCCAGTCCGCTTTCTGCTCGTATCTCCAAAGAAAGCCGGAGGATCAACTGAACCAGGGTATGATGAAATTTTGTGGCAATGCTACCCGTGGACTTACCCTTGTGAATATCTTCAACCACCGACCGGATCAGGGATGTGAAGCTAACCTTTCCCGTTTCGATTTCGAAGGGATAGCTCCCTTGTTCATTAAGATCAATAGCCGATTCCAGCAGCATGGGTGCCTCAGCCTGGTAAGTGGAATAGTAATTCAGTCCGGTGATGGCCGCCACCGCATCAAAAAGCCTTCCCGCACTGGAAACCATGGGAGTGTTGATCCTCTTTTGAATCAAGGCAATGATGTTCCCCATCTCCTGCCTTCCAAATCTTTGTGTCAGGGGAATCTTCAAATCATAAATCTCATCTCCGAAACAGTGGTGAAGATAGGAGACTCCCATCCTCCAGGGCTCTTTGCTTGCTTTGTCGCCCCCGGGAAGCGGCATATACTCAAAATGGAACAAACGCTCAAAATTGATATAGTCAGCTTTCATCACCTCCGCTCCCCACATATGTCCATCTGTTCCCAGTCCGGTTCCATCAAAACTGAATCCAAGCACCTCCCCTTCCAGTCCCGCATTAAGCATCCCTGATGCAATATGGGCATGGTGATGCTGAACAGAAATATGTGGCAGGTCCGGATTCTCTTCCACAAGCTTTACAGCAAACCTGGTGGAAAGATAATCGGGGTGCAGATCGCTCACCACAAGCCGTGGAGTAAACCTGAAGAGCCGGCAGTAGCGCTCATAAGTCTCCTGGTAGAATGCCAGTGTTTCCAGGTTCTTCAGATCGCCGGTATATGGACTCATAAGTGCCAGGTGTTCTTTGCCCATACAAAATGAGCCTGTGAGCTCTGCACCGGTAGCCAGGATTCCCTCCAGATCAAATCCGGTTCTGATGGGCGAGGGAGCGAAGCCCCGTGCCCGTCTCAGCACTGTGGGGACCTCCCGGATCACTGTGCATACGGAATCGTCCACCCGGTTGAAAATCTCCCTGTTATAGCTAACGATTCCATCCACAAAAGCACTAAACTGTTCCCTTGCCCTATCATTGGATATCAGAATCGGTTCGTCAGAGAAGTTCCCGCTTGTCATAACCAGGGCAGGTGTTGTAAGCTGTTCAAACAACAGGTAATGAAAGGGCATATAGGGCAGCATTACTCCCAGGTTTACCAGTCCGTCAGCGATCCCCCGGGGGAGCTCCCTTCTTTTTCTGAGCAATACAATGGGTCTTCTCCAGGAGCAGAGTTCTGCTTTTTCTGACTCCCCGATTTCAACATAGTGCTGTGCTTCCTCCAGGCTTTTAAACATTACGGCGAAGGGTTTTCCATCCCTTCGTTTCATGGTCCTGAGTTTGGCAATCCCCTCCTTCCTGAATGCATTACATACCAGGTGAAATCCTCCCGTTCCTTTAATCGCCAGCAATGCATCACCGGATAAGAGTTCACATGTCCTGTCAAGTATCTCCTTAAAAACCTCTGTGGCTCCTCCGGCATGCTCAAACCTGTAGACCGGACCACAGGTGTTGCATGCCACCGGTTGCGCATGAAATCTGCGGTCATTCAGATCGCTATACTCAGACCGGCACTGGGGACACATCTCAAAGGAGGCCATGGTGGTATGGGCCCGGTCGTAGGGAAGATCACGGATAATGGAGAACCTGGGACCACAATGGGTGCAGTTGATCAAAGGATAGCCGATGCGATGAGGCTGTGTCTTCATATCGTTCAGACATTCCCTGCATACCGCAATATCTGGACTAATCTCAGTGATAAATGTACTTTCATCACTACTAGCTTTGATTTCAAAGGAATCGAATGATTTACGGGCTACCTTCTGTATCTCTACCGACTCGATGGAAGCAGCGGTGGGAGCATGGGCAAGCACTGCTGAACGGAAACTGCTAAGCTGGCTCTCCGATCCATTCAGCTCAAGCACTACACCGTCGTTCCGGTTCTCCACCCACCCTTTCAGCCCATGTTCTATTGCCATCCTGAACAGAAAAGGGCGAAACCCGACGCCCTGTACCAGGCCTTTGATTCCGATCCTGTAGGTTTCGGAAAGCCGCTTATTCATCCTGAAATTTAAAAAGAAATATCAATACTTTGACAACTTTGCTTATTTGGCATATATTTAATGTTAAATAACTAATTCCATGTGTCTGGCAGTACCAGGAAAGATCCTTTCCATTGACCTTAGTAAGCCGGAATTAAAAATGGCCCGGGTTCAGTTTGGTGAAGCCATCAGGGAGATTTGTATTCAGTGGGTCGATGGCGTGGAGATCGGCGATTACATTTTGGCCCATGTGGGAACTGCCCTGAGCAAGATCGATGAGGCCGATGCCTTATTTACCCTGGATGCGCTTCGTGAGATGGGGGCGCCGGAATTGGATCCCTAAAATACTTCGCTGTGCTAAAACACATTGATGAATACCGGGATAAGGCTTTGGTGGAAACCCTGGTCAGGACCATTAAAGCTACGGTGAGCAGGAAATGGACCCTGATGGAAATCTGTGGAGGACAGACTCATTCCATCATGAGGTACGGTTTACAGGAGCTTCTTCCCAATGAAATCAGCTTGATACACGGACCTGGTTGTCCTGTTTGTGTGACTCCTGTTGAACTGATCGACAGGGCTGTGGAGCTGGGAAGACGGCCCGAGGTAATCCTTGTCTCCTTTGGAGATATGCTCAGGGTACCCGGATCGCATGAGGATCTGCTTAGCGTGAAGGCAAAGGGGGGAGCGATCAGGATGGTATATGCCCCCCTGGATGCATTGGATATTGCTGAAAGAAATCCGGAAAAAGAGGTGGTTTTCTTTGGGGTGGGATTTGAAACCACTGCTCCTGCTGTGGCCCTGGCTATCAAGCAGGCCAGGCACCGGGCCCTGGAAAACTTTAGCGTGCTGGTTTCCCATGTGTTGGTACCTCCGGCCATCCAGGCACTGCTGGAAGACCGGCAGAATCAGATTGATGGTTTCCTGGCCGCAGGACATGTATGCGCCATCATGGGAACCCAGGAGTATATTCCTCTGGCATCAAAATATAAGATCCCGATTGTGGTAACGGGATTCGAACCTGTGGATATACTGCTGGGGATTCATAAATGCATTAATATGCTGGAACAGAAACGGTCGGGCGTGGAGAATGCCTATGCCCGATCCGTAAGACCGGAAGGGAATCCGGCTGCCCAGGAGCTTCTCCGAGAGGTATTTGTCCGGGTCGACAGGAAATGGAGGGGCATCGGTGCTATTCCCGGAAGCGGATTGGGACTTTCTGATGCCTACCTGAAGTATGATGCCACATTAAAGTTCAAACTGCAAAGTGTTGGAACGGAGGAACCGGAGCTATGTATGGCAGGTGAAATTCTCACTGGTCGAAAAAAACCATCCCAATGCCCGGCATTTGGAACCCGGTGCAAACCAGAAAAACCGCTGGGGGCCCCTATGGTATCCACCGAAGGTGCCTGTTCCGCATATTACCGATATAAAAAACAGACACCATGAACCCCAGGCCTGACTTTACTCTCCAATGTCCCATTCCTAAATCGGAATATGAACATGTGATGCTCGCTCACGGAGGTGGAGGCAAGCTTACCAAGCAGCTGATTGACAAGATGTTTATTCCTCTTTTTGAGAATGTTTTCCTCCTACAGGGTCATGATGGAGCTTTGCTGCCTGCCATCGACGGGGAGCTCGCCATGACCACCGATTCTTTTGTGGTCGATCCCATCTTTTTTGCGGGCGGAGACATTGGTGAACTGGCCGTGAACGGTACGGTGAATGACCTGATTTGTTGTGGTGCAGAACCACTCTATATCTCTCTTGCTTTTATCCTGGAAGAGGGACTCCTGCTGGATGATCTCTGGAAGATTGTCCAATCCATAGCCAGGTCGGCAAAAACCGCCGGGGTTCAG
>JAUVIT010000303.1 GCA_030592605.1 Bacteroidota bacterium | reverse complement strand
TGGCAAGGAAGCAAAAACTGGGGGCCAGGGATATTGCACTGGTCAGGCTGGACCAGATCTTCCCCTTTCCCAAAAAAGAGATCGACCGGATCCTGAAAAAATACCGGAATAACATGCTTACCCTATGGGTCCAGGAAGAGCCTGAAAATATGGGAGCCTGGTATTTCATACGTAATGCTATGAATGATACGGAGGTAATCCCCGTCACCCGTCAGCCTTCCGGGAGTCCGGCTACAGGCTTATTCAAAATCCACGAAATCAGTCAGAAAGAAATTATTGATAAGGTATTTCGGGAATGTACATGCGATCTTCTGAACGTATATTGTGGTTTGCAGTGTATGATCGGAAGCTCACGCACTGAGATCCTTAACCAACATTACTATTTCGATAAAGAGAAACCCAAAACAAAGTAACATGGCCCTGGAGATAAAAATACCAAGTCCTGGTGAATCCATTACGGAAGTAGAACTGGCATCCTGGTTTGTGGAAGATGGTGCATTGGTTGCAAAAAACCAGGAGATTGGTGAGATTGAGTCGGAGAAGGCAACCCTTCCCCTGATTGCTGTGGAATCCGGACAGCTGAAGATTCTGGTTCAGGAGGGAGAGACCGTAGAGGTGGGTGTGGTTGTTGCTTCGATCGACACAAGTGTGGAGGTAAGTGATGTTCCGGCAGAGAAACCAGCGGATACTCCGGCTGAAACTCCCCCCGAAAAAACTACAGCCCCAGCCCAACAAACACGGGTTAAAGTCACTCCGGTTGCAAAACAAATGATGGACACAGAAGGACTATCTGTGGAGGATATCCTTGAGGGTTTGAGAAAAATAAGTGCCGGAGATGTGAAGCAGGTGATCCAAAACAGATCAACGCCAAGCCTTCCTCAGAAGGGAGGAGCTTCTTCCAGGGAGGAGGAGCGTAAAAAAGTAAGCCAGCTCAGAAAAAAGATCTCGGAACGACTGGTTGCGGTCAAGAATGAGACAGCCATGCTTACCACTTTCAATGAGGCAGATATGAGTAGCATCATGGACATCAGGAAAAAATACCAGGAGCAGTTTGTAGAAAAGTATGGAATAAAGCTTGGCTTTATGTCCTTCTTCACCAAGGCTGTCAGCGAAGCACTCCGGCAAATCCCTGCAGTCAACTCATACCTGGACGGGGAAGAGGTGGTCTCACCAAAGTACTGTGATATTGGTATTGCAGTGCAGACCGACAAAGGATTGATGGTGCCGGTGATCAAAAATGCAGAAAGCATGAGCCTGGCTGAACTGGAGCAACAGATTGCCGATCTGGCTACCCGCGCCAGAAAAGCACGGCTAGGTATCGAGGAAATGAGTGGGGGCACTTTCACCATATCAAATGGAGGCATCTATGGCTCCATGCTCTCCACACCCATCCTTAATCCGCCCCAGTCAGCGATCCTGGGCATGCACAATATACTGGAACGGCCTGTGGCTATTAATGGAAAGGTCGAGGTCAGGCCCATGATGTATATTGCATTGAGCTATGATCATCGTGTCATTGACGGTAAGGATTCAGTTGGTTTTCTGAAGACTGTGAAAGCCTTGCTCGAAGAGCCGGTTCGCTTAATCTTTGGTGAACAAGCGCCTGAGCAGTTCCTGCTGGATATATAGCCAGAGGCTAATAGTATTCAAGCATGCGAGTAATGGCAAATTCGGGAGTGATCTTCTCCTCACCTGAATAGACCAATCGAAGGGTCCAGTTTCCTTGCTCATCGAACTCACTGTATTCGTATAACTGAGTAGCGGATCTTGAACCATCCAGTTCCTCCTGATACATCTCTACCAGCAGGTTCTTTTCATAGACATGGTGAACGATTACTTCCCGGTTATTGACCACCTGCACCTGTCTCGAAATTCTTCCCTTGGAATCATAGTAAGAGGCACCTTCAAAACGAAGCTGCTCATTCTGCCATACTTCAAAATTGACCTGATCGTCCGAAACCCTGGCCATTATAGTCCGTGAAGCAAGCATCAACTTTGAGTGTTTTGGAGTCATATTAATCCTGGTATAATTGGATTCTTCCACCACCTCACCATTTTCTCGTTTGGCAGTAGACAGGCTGGTCGTATCGCCACAATCGCTCATGCTAAAAGCATGAATGTACAAACCATCCGTATCGTATTCCACTACCCGGAAACCATTGGCGCACTCTATACCTGCCACCCACTCCTCATTCTCATAGGTAGCATTGCACTGAAATTCCCTTGTCGCCCTCACTTTTCCATTTAGTCCATTGCGGTCAAGATCATTTGATCCTCCCGAACAGGATACCAGAAGAGCAAGAAGGAACATCACGAGTAAACTAGAAAGAGACTTCATAAAGGGACAGTTTTGTAGTTAAGATCCCAAAAGTAACTGTTCCCATCCACAATCACAAAAGAAGCTACTACTGGCCATTAATATAGCCCAGTACCTGTTCTACCATCGCCTTCTGTTCCTGTGTGGAAGCAAGGGATTCAGCTTCTAGAAAAGATCCCCTCGCATTGTCCCTTTCCTTAAGGAAGAAAAGGACCATCCCCTCATAGAAATAGTAATCAAAATGCTCCTCCAGTTCTATACATGCAGCATACCACTCCAGCTCTTTCTTAAGCAGCTGCTCAGTCTGGTATTGCTGATCCATATCTGTAATCTGTGATGCAGCACCATAAAGCCAGCGATGATCGCCCTTACGGTCAGTGGCATAGCGCTTATCAACATAAGAAATTAATTCATCTGTCTTATTGGTATAGTAATAGTACTGAATGAAGGGAAGCGATCTCAGGTCCCAGGAAATAGTCTCAAGCTCCACCAGTGATGCCAGTTCATAGGCCATTTTACTTATAAGGTCGATACGCTCCTTATCCACCGCCTTCACAAGGGTATTGTTATAAATTTTTTCCATAGCCAGCATATAATCCTCCCCCAGCAACTTTCTCAAGCGGTCCGCATCTGAAGAAAATTCCTCCCACCATGTATCATCCAGATCCATATAAAAAGCCACCACCCTGATATCGTCGTCCGAAAGCTTTGATTTCGCCGCCATCAACTGCTCCATATATTCAGCTGCCAACCTGTCGGCCTCCTCCTGGTTTCCCATATCCCGTACTACTGTTATATAGTCGGCAAAACCTTCAGCATCCAGTGTTCCCTTTTGGTAATGGGCTCGGTAAGCCTTTACCTTCCCGAATCCCTCTGTAATAGAGCTTAAGGAACTGACCAGGTCCGCCGCAGGTGTAAAACCAACAATCTTACTCACCCGTTCGCCATCATCACTGAAAATGAACATACTGGGGTAACCCTCAAGGCCTTGCTCAGAAGCATAGATACGACCGAAATCCGACTCCCCATCCAATCTGACACTCAGAAAATGGGTATTCATATAGTCTGCCACAGCGGGATCGGTATAGACCTCACTATCCATCATCTTGCACGGCCCGCACCATGTGGCATAGACATCCACAAAT
>JAUVIT010000209.1 GCA_030592605.1 Bacteroidota bacterium | reverse complement strand
CCAGTGGTTCTGGATATTCTCTATAATGGTGACAATGAAGCTTATATCGTGGCGATGAAGGAACGTAAAAAAATCATACCTCAGCTGATGAAGCACTTGCTGAGTCAAAATCAATCCGGATGAGAACTATACTAATTCTAATGTCATTGATGCTTTCAGGTGTGCTTACAGGGCAAGAATCCCTGACCCTGTACGATTGTCAGCGCATGGCCAGGGAAAATGCGCCCCGCCTGGGTGACCTGGACGTGATACAAAAAATGGGTGAAACAAAGATCGATCAGGCAGAAAGTTCCTGGTACCCATCCCTGGACCTGAACGGTAGGCTAAGTTACCAATCCGATGTGGTAACCGTGGAATTGACAGATCCCACCATTCCGGTTGAATTTCCTGAGGTGCCTCATGATCAGTATGGTCTGAATCTTGATATCTCCCAGAACCTGTACGACGGTGGAATCACAAAGGGCAAAAAGAGCTATGAAGAGGCGCTTGTGGCTGCTGATCTTCAGCAGGTGGAGGTGGAACTCTATGGTATTAAGAGAAAGGTAAATCAATACTATTTTGCGGTGCTGGCCATACAGGAGAACATCCACAGTCTGGAAATTCATCTGGAAAACCTGCAGGCGCGGAAGGAGACGGTTCAGACTGCGGTAAGCAATGGCACCCTTCTGGAAACTGAACTTCATGTGATCGAGGTGGAAAGACTCAAGGTGATGAAGTCCATGATAGAGCTTGAGTCACGTCTTAGGTCTTATATGGCAGCTCTGCATATTATCTGTGGAGAAGGTTTTAGTGAGCAGTCCTCTTTGGGAAATCCCCATTTTGAAGAGATCGGACCTGCAGATTTGGCTCGACCGGAATACAGACTATTCGATCTGAAGCATGCTTCCATGGAGGCAGGGAAGGAGCTGATGGGAAAGAAGCGTATGCCTGTGCTTTATGCCTTTGGACAGACTGGCTATGGCAAGCCCGGGTATAATATGATGAGCGAGACCTGGGACTACTACTACAGGGTTGGGGCTGGTTTGAAATGGAAAATCTGGGACTGGAACAGCACTTCAAGGGAGAAACAACTGATCGGATATCAGCAGGAGATGCTTCAGACCCAGCGAGCCTCTTTTGATAAGGAGATTGAGTCCCAACTGGTCCAGGAGGAGGCAAAGATTGAACAGTACAGGCTTACCATGGAGATGGACCAGCAGGTGCTGGAGCTTCAAAAGAAAATATCCGAACAGGCTGCCGTTCAACTGGACAATGGGACCATGACAGCCACCGATTATGTAACAGAACTTAATAAAGAAAGCCTGGCAAGGATCACACTGACCACCCACCAGATAATGTTGATGCAGTCCATGGCCAACTATTTAACTATACAGGGCAACCTTTAAAAACAACACCCATGAACTATGCAAACTATATAATTCCATTACTGTTGCTGAGCCTTATGGCCTGTAAGCAGCAAGCCGACAGCGCCGATGCCTATGGAAATTTTGAGGCTATCGAGGTGATTGTATCGGCAGAATCCAGTGGCAGAATCATTTCATTTCTTCCCGTGGAGGGTGCAGCCCTTCAGGCTGGTCAGGTAGCTGTGAACATCGATACCACACAGCTCTATTTGCAGAAACTCAGCATGGAATCGGGATTTGCCTCTCTGAGCTCCAGAGCTCATACCCTGGATGCGCAGCTGCGATCCAGCGAGGTGCAGATGGACAATCTTATAAGGGAAAAGAAACGCATTGATAAGCTTGTGGAGGGAGGAGCTGCTACCTCTAAACAACAGGATGATATCAATGGTCAGGTAAGTCTGCTTGAGGCACAGATAGCTACAATTGCATCGCAGAAGGACGCAGTGTTTGCAGAACGACTTACCCTTAATGCCCAGATCGAGCAGGTAGAAAATCAGATTAATAAGTGTGCTGTTAGCAATCCCATTAACGGCATCCTGCTTACCAAGTACAAAGAACAGGGCGAGATGGCAGCCCCGGGTCAGCCTCTTTTTAAGATGGCTAATATGGAGGAGCTGATTCTTCGGGCCTATGTATCAGGCGATCAGCTTTCTTCAATAAAGACCGGAGGAAGCGTTACGGTCAGTTTTGACAAAGTACAGGACTTGCAGCAGACAACCGGGGTAGTAAGCTGGATCTCTCCAAGAGCTGAATTTACTCCCAAGATTATTCAGACCAGGGAGGAGCGTGTTAACCTGGTTTATGCCATAAAGGTGGTGGTCCCCAATGATGGCAGCCTTAAGATCGGGATGCCCGGGGAAGTAATATTTTAAAAAATTAGATAACCAATGTCGCTGATCATAGACCATATCGACCTTTCATTTGATACTGTTCAGGCACTTCGTCAGGTGGACTTTGAGGTACAGGATGCGGAGCTGTTTGGTTTAATCGGTCCCGATGGAGCAGGAAAATCAACGCTCTTTCGAATTATGGCATCCCTTCTGGTACCGGATGCGGGACGTTGCCTGATGCATGGCCATGATGTGGTCAAAGATTATCGCGAGGTAAGGAAGATTATTGGCTACATGCCAGGTCGCTTCTCCCTCTATATGGATCTTTCAGTGGAGGAGAACCTTGCCTTTTATGCCAGAGTATTTGGGACGACGGTGGAGGAGAATTACGACCTGATCCGTGATGTCTACGAACAGATAGCACCTTTCAAAAAACGTTTGGCAGGGAAACTTTCCGGAGGAATGAAGCAGAAGCTGGCACTGTCCTGCGCATTGATACACAGACCGGAGATATTGATTCTGGACGAACCCACTACAGGTGTGGATGCGGTGAGCCGTCGGGAATTCTGGGATATGCTCAAGAAGATTCAAAAAGAGGGGATCACTATCGTGGTTTCCACCCCATATATGGATGAGGCAGAGATGTGCGACCGTGTAGCTCTGATCCAGAAGGGGAGGCTCCTGGAGATTACAGATCCCTCCGTGCCTTCCAGGAGTGATGGAACAGCACTTTTTTCGCTAAGAAGTCACAAAGGGGTATATGCATACCTGGAAAAGGTTCGGAACCTGGAGGCCTGCAAGCATGCCTGGCTATTCGGGGATCAGCTGCATGTAACCCTTCATTCAGAGGGAGATGCTGCTACTGCAAAATCAATTATTGATGGCTGGGGCGACTCCTCCCTGGAGTGGGAGAAGATAATTCCATCCATTGAGGACCGGTTTATGGGACTGATCGAGCAGGAGAGCGGGGAACAGCATATTAATGGAGAAACATTCTGATGGAGGCGCGCGAACATATCATTGAGGTGAAGGACATGGTGAAGAAGTTTGGCTCCTTTACAGCCAACGACCACCTTACTTTTCATGTGGAGCGGGGAGAGATATTTGGATTCCTGGGTGCCAACGGGGCCGGGAAGACCACAGCCATGAGGATTCTATGCGGACTTTCCTATCCCACCTCAGGAGAGATCCGCGTGGCAGGACATGATGTCTATCGCGAGCGAGAAAGGATCAAGCGGAAGATTGGTTATATGTCTCAGAAATTTTCACTTTACGAGGATCTTACGGTGTCTGAGAATATTCATCTTTATGCCGGGATCTACGGACTGGGTAGAAAACAGATTGCTGTCAGGGAGGAGCAGTTGCTGGAGCGACTGGGACTTGCTCATGTTCGAAACAGGCTTATCAGGGAGATACCCCTGGGATGGAAGCAGAAGCTGGCATTTTCGGTGGCCATTTTTCATCAACCGGCCATTGTTTTTCTGGATGAGCCCACCGGGGGAGTGGATCCTATTACGAGGAGACAATTCTGGGAGATGATCCATGACGCCACCGAGGAAGGCATAACTGTGTTCGTGACCACGCACTATATGGATGAAGCCGAATATTGCGACCGGGTATCGATAATGGTGGATGGCCGGATCGATGCACTGGATACACCTGCGGCACTGAAGCAGCAGTATGAATCGGTAAATATGAATGAAGTCTTTCTAAAACTGGCCCGCTCATGAAGCGCTTCTTTGGATTTGTGAATAAAGAATTTCAGCACATCTTCAGGGATAAACGGACCCTGTTGATCCTCTTCGGGCTTCCCATTGTAATGATCATTCTGTTTGGATTTGTGGTAAGTACCGAGATCCGGGATGTGAGGGTGGGGATCTGGGACCGGTCCATGGACCAGGCCTCTATCAGGGCCACACAAAAAATATTTTCATCCGGGTACTTTGTACCTGCCGGATACATTGATCATGAGGAGGAGATCGGGGAACTGTTCCGTAGTGGAAAAGCCAGGGTGGTAGTGGTCTTTGAAGAGGGCTTTGAGCGGAACCTGCAGCGTGAAAACAGGGCCGCCATTAACCTGATTGCCGATGCATCAGATGCCAATACGGCTCAGCTTTCGCTGACCTATCTCCAGGGGGTTCTGATGACCTACTTTCAATCCATGAACCAGGATGTGGAGGTGCCCTGGTCGGTGAATATGAAATCCAGGATGTTCTACAACGAGGAGATGAAAGGGGTCTATATGTTTATACCAGGCCTGATGGCGCTGATCCTGGTGCTTATTTCGGCACTTATGACCTCAGTAACCATAGCCCGGGAAAAGGAATTTGGGACCATGGAGCTTTTGCTGGCATCGCCGCTGAAGCCGCGTGAAATCATCCTGGGAAAAGTAACTCCCTATGTGTT
>JAUVIT010000004.1 GCA_030592605.1 Bacteroidota bacterium | reverse complement strand
GAGCGCTAGTTGTAGAAGATCTCCAAACGGTTATCCTCTACCTTAGCAGCATCTACCAAGGCATTGTAGGCTTCAAAATTACTTCTCGATTCCAGCGTATACTTTAACCTTGACTTGGCCGCAGCATTATCTCCAGCGTCAGTGGGATCTTCTGTACGGTTTGTCACAGCGATTACAAATACACCGCTTTCGCCCACCAGGGGAGCGGAAATCTGGTCCAGAGGAAGGTACATGGAAGCTCCAACCACATAGGGTTCCAGTCCTACACCTGCTACATAGGTATTGGCAAATTTGATCTGGGTAGCTTCACCCACATTCTCACTGTTTTGAACTCCGAACTGGGCTAGATCTGTTACTCCGGCCAACTGCTCATTAAGAATTCTTACCAGCTCTTCGGCCTTTTTCTCTTTCTTCACGGCAAGAGTGAGCTCAGCACGTACACTTTCCAGATCGGCGTATCCCTCTTCCCGGGCTTCGGTAAGCACAGCGATAATATATTTATCGTCGTTCTGACTGAATATATTGCTGACACTATTTACCTCGGAAGTGTAGGCCCATTTGGTAATTCTTAAAGGATCCTCAATGCCTGGAATAGTTGCCTGGTCTTTAGTAATGTTTGGAGCAAACCTGGGGTCCAGACCAAATTCTCTGGCCTGTTCCGTAAACTTCTCCAGATCGGTGGCTTTTCCTCTGAATTTCACTGCCCGGTTATAATAGTCCTGGTTGGTTTCGTCGCTGGCAAAAATATTTCTAACAACTGTTGCGACCTGCACTTTTTTAACGGGTCTGCTTTGCTCTTCAATCTTGATGATATGGGTGCCAAATTGTGTTTCGGCAGTGACAAGGTCTCCTTTGCTGTTCTCAAAACAGGCATTGTTGAAGGCCGAAACCATCATGCCTTCACTGAACCAGCCCAGGTCACCTCCGATGGCACGATTGCTTTCATCGGCCGAATATTGCAGAGCAATCTGCATAAAGTTGCCTCCGTTCTCAATGACTCCTTGAAGGCTGTCGGCCAGTTCACCGATCATTTGCCTGTTTCCACCATAGGCCTGGAGGGACAGGAGGATATGACGTACTCTTACAGAGTCGGCCCTCATCTGCGAGCCATAGTTACGAGCCAGTTTAAAAGATTCCTGATCACGGTAGGGACCAATGATAGTCTCTTCACCGGTGTTAAAAACAGAATCTCTGATAAGCTCAGGCAACTCTTCATAGGTATAGAACCTGTCATCGAAAGGCTCGTCTGAAGTGCCGTTCACATAACGGGGAATCTCTACACCAGTTGTTCTGGCATACTCAGCCAGGGTTTGGGAGGACCAGTATCTGGCACTTTCCACATCTTTTTCACTGGACACTACTTCGAATACCACATACTGGAAGGTTCTGGAGGCTTTCTGCTTAAAGGTCTCCTGATGTTCTTTGAGGTACACTTTCAAATCTGCATCGCTTATGCTAATATCTTCATCTGAAATTTCAGCAAATGGTTTGGAGATAAAAGCAAAGTCTGTGCTTTTCCCTGTTTCGGTGATATAATCTTTCAGATCAAGGGAAGAGGGCTGAAATCCTTTTCTAACCAGGGTGAAATATTTCTGATTCATCTTCTCCTCAACGATCTCGTTTTCGATAAATAACCAGCGCATTTTCTCCTGAGCAAACTGAGGATTGTCCAGGCTATTGAAATAGTTGGTCATCACCGGGCGATTCAGTTGCCCTGTTTCGGGATTGGAAAACATCTGACGAATAATGGGGTGTGGCTCACTTAAGGCAGGATTTCCATTTAATCCCATGGTCTGGTCGCCTGTAATCATGGTTTTTAGTTCATCGGCACTTACAATGAGCCCCAGCTTTTCGTAGGAGCGTTCCATGATGGTCTCTCTCACAAGTCTTCTCCAGGTCTCTTGCTGGATCTGCTTTTCAAGTTCAGCATCCAGTGACTGACCGCCTGCATTAAGTTCGTAAAACTCCCTCAGGGCCTTTTCCCGATTCATGTAGTCGGTTACACCGATCCCTTTTCCATTGATCTCTGCAACGGATTTTTTTCCCATTGAGCTGGATCCTGAACCCATCAAATCGCCAAGGATAAATGCAAAAAGCGCAAGTGCGATCACGACGGCTACAAGTAGTCCCGCTTTGTTCCTGATATTCTGTAATGTTGCCATTTATAAATAACTGTTTAACTGATTCTGATCCTTATTTTTTGAGCGTACGAATATAGTAATAATTAGAGGTTTAATACACATAGAATGAATGAAAAATATGTAATCAGAAGCGGATCACCTTCAACTCTACCTCTTCGATGCGGTTTGAGCTTACATCTGTGATGGTTATCAGGAAGTTATCAAGTTCCACGGAGGTTTCTTTTTCAGGAATGCTTTCGTAGTGGTAAATGATATATCCTGCCAGGGTATCATATTCTTCAGAGACAGGTATGTCCAGGAAATACTTTTCGTTGAGATAATCGATTTCATGACGACCGGAAAGAAGGAAACGATTTTTTTCAAGCAGGCTCTCTACCAGATCACTGGTATCATGTTCATCCTCAATTTCACCAAAGATCTCTTCGATGATATCCTCAGTAGTGATCAAACCAGAGGTTCCTCCAAACTCATCCACCACCAGGGCAATGCTTTTTCCATCTTTAATAAAGCTCGTAAGCAGCTTATTTACCGGGAGGGTCTCAGGGACAATCAGTATGGGTTTAAGATGGGATTTGATTCTTGTGGGTTTTTTGAACAGATCTTTGGAATTTACATATCCGATCACATTGTCGATGGTATCGCTGTAGATCAGGATTCTGCTTAATCCGGTTTCAATAAACCGTTCGGCAAGATCTTCCTGAGAGGCTTCCACTTCAAGGGCAATCACCTCGGTTCGGGGAATCATGCACTCCCGGACTTTCAGACCGGAGAATTCCAGGGCATTTTTAAAGATCTTCAAATCACCGGTCTCCTCACCAAAGGTAGCTTGTTCCTGATTTACGTCGGTAAGAAAATGATCCAGATCCACCTTCCCAAAAACGGGTTTGGCAGCTACGGTATCTGGTTTGACCCTTAAGAGGTATTTCATGGTAAAGTTGGAAATGCCAATGGTGAGGAGGGTTACCGGGTATAGAATGCCATAAAAAAGCATAATGGGTACACTCATCAGGCGGAGCGAGTTGTTGGGATTGATCCGGAAGAGGGTTTTGGGCAGGAACTCGGCCAAAAGCAGGATAAGCAGGGTGGAGATCAGGGTCTGTACAAGCAGGAGAGCTGCTTCAGCATTAGCACCCAGAATGTTCCTGAGGGGCTCTTCCAGCAGCATGGCGAAAGTGATCCCATAGATGACCAGTGCAATATTATTCCCCACCAGCATGGTGGCTATGAATCTGGAAGGATGTTTGGTAAAGAAGCTGATCAGGCCTGCAAAGACTTTTTTCTGCTTTCTGTCGATCTCGATTCTCAGCTTGTTGGATGAGACAAATGCAATCTCCATACCTGAAAAGAAGGCTGAAAAAAGAATGGAAACCAGTATGAGGATGGTCAGGTTCAGATAATTCATGGTTTACCGGTGTGTGATTCTCGAACGTCTCCGTAAGAAATACATGGCAAATGCAAGGAGTGAAAAGAGAAAATAGTACCAGCTGTCACCCAGACCCGAATCCAGGAGCAGGTCCATTGCCATAAAGAGCATAAGACCACCTAGAACAAACCAGACTATTTCAAAAAAACCGGATACAGTATTCCTCATCCTGAACGTTTATGGTTCCACTGGAACCTATTAACTGCCAATTGGACAGATTCTGATGCGATCTGAATCCCTTTTTCCCATAAAGGGTACTCTCTTCATTAATTACCCTGGTATAAGAGTCTGAGTAGATCAGTTCTTCTTTCTCATCCCAGAATAACTCTTCGGTATATAGAGCATCCCCGTTTTCAAAGTTCTGTGCCACTACATTTCCAGTAGCGTGCCAGAGCGCTTCCTCCATATAATAGATGGTATAGTCGGCCCTGAGCTCCGATTCAATCTTGGCAGAGTCGTCGTAAAAATAGACTTCCAGTCCTTTCTCAAACTCCATATAGGGCCTTTCGGCGGTGGGATACTGTTTATAAAACGGTGCCAGGATCTGGATCTTGACTTTGGCCGAATCGCTGTAAATGACTTTTATGTTTGTACCCTGAACGGTTGGTGCTTCGGTCTCATCGGTTAGCATGTTAATCCGTTCAATATCATTCTCACACCCTCCAAGTAATATGACCAGGAATAGCAGTAAGCCCACACGATTATTCAGGACAGTTCGCATAGCTACAAAGATATGAAAAAAAAAGGCCATCCATTTGGACGGCCTTTCAATATGAGGGTTCCAGATGTTATTTCCTTGACCTGACGGTGGTGTATTCGTTGATACATCCTTTCACCTGGTAAGAGTCACCATCTTTGATATCCCTGAAGAATACTTCTTCGTGATTGGGATACTGGGACTTATATTCGTTCAGCTTCTTGTTGGCATCAGCTGCGACACTTGGATCCACCGATTTGGCTTTGGTATATTTGTCAGCTGCTACCCAGAATGCCGTACGCTTCTCAAAGTCGTCACCCAGGTTGTCACGTGATGCGACAATGGCATCTCCAAGGGCGATATATGCTTTTCCGTAATTGCTTCTATAGGCGATAGCATTCTCTGCATAGGCGATTGCATCGCAATAGTCTTTGTTGGCATGGCTGACAACAGCCAGCTTATAAAACCATTCTGCCCTGGTATCGCCGTCAATGTCCTCTCCAAGAACGGCCATCTTCAGATATTTGGCTGCTTTAGGGAAGTCACCCTTAGCAATAAACAGGATACCAAGCTGGTGTGCAGATTTCGGACCCGGATCCACATTATACATTTGTTCGGAGGCTTGCACATACAGATCGGCCCTGTCGCAACCCGACGCATCATAGAACTTGATTACTTTTGCAAGGAAGTCCTTATCTGTTTTATTCGCTTCAAACTGTGGTACATAATAGCCGTTAAGGGCATCACAGGTGAGCAGGCCGCTCTTGATCATGTTATCATCAATGGTAGCTTTGGCACGGAGCCATCGGGAACTTTTATCCAGCAGTTTATCGACAATCTCGGTGGCCATAAAGTAATCTTCAATGACCTGGTTATCATCAATTTTGTCTTTCTGATTCAGGGTAATACTGGCTGAAATAAATGTAATTATTACGGCGTCCCTGCTTTTGTTCTTTTGTAAATCGATGCTGCGTTTCAGGTCGTTATAGCCCCCCTGTACTGCTTGTGTGTTTACAGACCCGTCCGGTCCGATCCTGCGATATCTGAGGATATCGATTCCCTTTCGTCCCAGCACATTCCCTTCTCCACCAAAATACTGAATACGCCTGTCGTAGATCATCAACAGGGTGTCGATCAATTGCTCTTTGCGTTCCGGTGATGATGATGATTCGATAGACTTACGGTACATGGTGATCCCCTCAACATACATCCGTTCACTGGCAGCAGGACATTCTCCAAATACCTTCCTCCAGGGTTGGATGGCGTCTTTGTAGTTGTTGTGTTTAAAAAACTCCCTGTACAGCGAGAGATTTTTAATACAATTAATACTATCCTGACCCTTGCCATATTTTGATCCGTCCTCGATTCCCTTCTGTGAAATAGCAGGTAGCACAAACAAAAGAGACATTGCTGTCAACAGGATGGTTTTGAGAGCTAAGGTTTTCATACCGTTCATCATAGTGCTTGTTTAATCAAATCTTCTTTTTCGGAACCACATGTCATGTAAAGTTACATTAAATGTGAGAATTCCATAATTTTCTTTTACTAAATTGTGCTCAGTGGTACCCCTGGTACCGAGAGTAAATGCCACATTGATACTCGTTTTTAATGTTTTTACCGGCAGACCTACTCCAAAAGTTATGCCATAGTCCTTCAACTGATAGTCATTGACCATCAGGTAGGAATTGGAGTAATATCCTCCCAGGCGATAGCTTATGTACTTATGGTAGCCCCTGATAGCTTTTGCATCGGGCAGATATTCAGCCCCGAAGTGCATGGAAGTGGCATTGGTGGTCGCATAATTTTCGCCCGATTGGGTGCCTGTCCAGTCCTGCTTATAGTAATCAGCAGTGATAGTCAGTTTATTAGGGATCCCGAAAGCAATACCTACCCCAAATTTTTGTGGGATATTAAGAGTATTAAACATGGTATCCTCACCCATGATATAGTTCGGATCGATCTTAACAGAATCATTTATCCATACGGCATCATCCAGGTAGAATTGGTTGTTTACGCTGTACTCATTCGAAAGCTCTGTGCTGGCTTTAAAATCATAGATGCCACCTACAGAAAAGAAAAATTTGTCACCAAATACCTCTTTATACTGAAGCCCCAGTGTGAAGACCGGCTTTCTCAGCTTTACTTCCTCCGTAGAGTTAACATCCGAATAAGTTGAATTCATGGGGAAATCAACTGTTCTTGTCCGGGTCAACTTTCCCATCAGGTAATTCATGGTCACACCCAACGAGAGGCGTTCCCACAGTTTTATTGATGTTCCTACATAAAAGTCCAGGGTTCCACCCTCTCCCTGGAAATAGGTATCCATGGCCATTCCATGAGTATAATCATTATACTCCTGTTTAATGTTGTAGCCAATACTGCTATAGGGTATTATTCCAGCCGAAAACCCCATGTATTTACCCATGGAAGAAGCAAAGGCCACATGGTGCAGGTTCATGTTCCACCAGGTATTGGAGTAATCAGTGGTTTCGTAACGATTGCTGTAAGTGTTGGCCCCGAAATCAAAATAGACCGATGTGCTGTCAAGGGCCGAAAATGCTGCAGGATTCACGTAGTTGATCCTGTTGCCCTCGTGGATGGCCAGCCCGGTGCCCCCCATGGCCATATTCTGAGCGACACCCGGTTTGGTCAGATCGCCAAGTGCAAAACGGGTATATGGAGAATAGGTATTAAACTGACCATTAAGTGGGGTGGAAATGATGAAGGCGACCACTAAACTGACTAAAAATGAACTATCTCTCTCTTTGTGCATTGTGTTCCAATATTCTGTTAAGTCCGATCAGGTTCAGATTAGGGTCCACAAAGATGCTATTTTTTAGCTTTCCGACAAAGTATTTTGCGTCGCCACCAGTTAAAACAACCTGTAATTTAGGGTAAAGCTCACTGATAGCCCCAATAAATCCGTCCATTTCGAACAGCAAACCGTTTACGATTCCCGACTGAATGGCCTCACGTGTGGTGCTTCCCACAAGGGGTGGCACCTCATCGGGCCGTTCCAGGTATGGCAGGCGGTTGGTATATTTATTGAGTGATTTAAATCGTATTTCCAAACCCTGGGAGATATTCCCCCCCAGAAACTCACCCCTGGAAGTCACAATATCATAGGTGATGGCCGTGCCGGCATCTATTACCAGAACGTTCTTTCCCGGACAAATCGTATATGCACCCACAGCAGCAGCAATACGGTCATAGCCCAGGGTATCGGGTGTGATATACTTGTTTTCAAGTGGAATGGGGGTGGAGTGGTTCAGTTCGATGCAGGTTCCATAGAGCATACTCAGGTAGTCGATGATCTCCCGGGAGTAATTAACCACAGATGAGATAATGGCACCCTTCAAACCACTGTACCGAACATGAAAATAAGAAATCTCCCTGCTGGTGATTTTTTCATAGGTAGCAGCTTCAACCACCTTCTTGTGGTCGCATACGGCAATCTTTCCATATGTGTTTCCTAGGTCGAGAACCAGGTTCATTTCATTTATCCCTTATTCAGTCTCAGCACAATTTGATACGCCTCTTCCACGCTGTTTACTTGGTCGCTTCTCAGGCTCAGTTTTTCCTGGTCTTCACGCATCCTGAAGATACCCGGATTGGCCTGGATATTCCGTATCACCTCTTTAAACTTCTCTGAGTGGTAGAAGGGTGATTCGGGATTGCTTACAAAATACGTGATCAGAATGCTTTTTTTCAATACTATTTTTTCAACACCTGTGCTTTGTGCAAGCCAGCGGAGCTCCACCACCTTCAATAATTCCTCCGATGGAGCGGGTAAGGCACCGAAGCGGTCCAGCAGCATCTCCCTGAACTCTTCAAGTCCCTTTTCATCCTTGATGGCATCCAATTTTCGGTAGAGTTCCACTCGTTCACTGATGTTGGAAACGTAGGGGTCGGGGAACAGCAGTTCCAGGTCGGTATCAACATGACAATCAGCAAGAAACAAGGTAGTTCCCTCTTCTGCGTCGGCTGGTTTATCGTAGAGTCCGCTAAATTCAGTTTCCTTCAGTTCAGCGATGGCTTCATTGAGAATTCTATTATAGGTGTCAAATCCAATATCTGCAATGAAACCGCTCTGTTCAGCGCCCAGCAGGTTGCCTGCACCCCTGATATCCAGATCCTGCAGGGCAATATTGAAACCACTCCCCAGGGCAGAGAACTCCTCCACGGCCTTCAGCCTCCTTCTGGCCTCCTGTGAAAGGAGGGTTACCGGAGGGGCGAAAATATAGCAAAAAGCCTTCTTATTGGATCGTCCAACACGCCCCCTGAGCTGGTGCAGATCACTTAATCCGAAGTTCTGCCCATTGTTGATAATTATTGTATTGGCATTGGGAATGTCCAGTCCCGATTCCACAATGGTGGTAGCGATAAGCACATCGAAATCTCCCTGCATAAAATCAAGCATAACAGATTCCAGCTTTCTACCTTCCATCTGTCCATGGGCCACCACTGATCTGATTCCGGGAACCACGCGATCGACGATCTCCTTGATCTCCATAATATTCTGAACCCTGTTGTGAATAAAGAACACCTGTCCACCACGGCTCACCTCATATTCAATGGCCTCCTTTATAATCTCTTCGTTAAAGGAGTGCAACTCGGTGATAATGGGGTGGCGGTTGGGTGGTGGTGTGTTGATGATGGAGAGGTCACGCGAACCCATCAGAGAGAATTGCAGGGTTCTTGGAATGGGCGTGGCTGTCAGGGTGAGGGTATCCACATTTAGCTTCAGCTGCTTTAACTTCTCTTTGACACTTACCCCGAATTTCTGTTCCTCATCTATTATCAACAGTCCCAGATCCTTGAATTCGATTTCTTTGCCTACCAGCTTATGGGTTCCGATTACAATATCAATCTTCCCTTCCTTCAGCTTTGACAAGATCTTTCTCTGGTCGGCTGTAGTTCGGAACCTGCTTAGGTAGTCTACGGTGCAGGGCATTCCCTTGAGTCGATCTCTGAAAGTGTTGTAGTGCTGCAAGGCAAGGACCGTGGTGGGAACAAGTATGGCCACCTGCTTGCTGTCGGTCACTGCCTTAAATGCGGCCCTGATGGCCACCTCTGTCTTTCCGAAACCCACGTCACCACAGATCAGCCGGTCCATGGGGAAAAGTGCCTCCATGCCTTCCTTAACATCTGCAGTTGCCTTGAGTTGGTCCGGTGTATCCTCGTAGATAAAGGAGGATTCCAGCTCCTGCTGCAGATAGGTATCGGCCGAAAATGAAAAGCCTTCCTGATCCTTGCGCCGGGCATAGAGCAGGATCAGTTCCCGGGCAATATCCTGCACTTTTTTCTTGGTGTTGCTTTTCAGCTTTTGCCAGGCCCCGGATCCCAGTTTATAGATCTTGGGCGGACCCGTGTCCTTTCCCTTGTACTTGGTGATGCGGTGCAGGGAGTGGATGTTCACATAGAGTACATCCTGGTCTTTGTAGACCAGCTTGATGGCCTCCTGGATTTTTCCGTTCACATCGATCTTTTCCAGTCCCCCGAATATCCCTATCCCATGATCCACATGCACCACATAATCGCCAGGGTTGAGACCAATCAGTTCCTTGACCGATACAGATTCCTTCTTACTGAAGCGGTCATGAAACCTGAACTTGTGATAGCGCTCAAAGATCTGGTGGTCGGTGTAGAAGGATTGCCTCAGGTCATGGTCTGTAAATCCTTCATGGAGGGTCTGGCAGATGGCTTCGTACTGTAACTCCGGATCGATTTCCGAAAAAATGGCCCGGAGTCGTTCTAGTTGTTTCTCATTGTCTGATAGGATGTTGTTGGAGAAGCCCGCGGCAGACTGCTCCTTCATATTTGCAACCAGCAGGTCAAAGTTTTTATGAAAGGCTGGTTGAGGAGAGGTATTGAACCGCCAGGTAAAGGCTTTAGCCTGGTTAAGATGTACTCCGAAGACCACCTGTCTGAACTGCTTCATCTGTTCACCAATAAGCGTTCCGGGAATCAGAAAACGCTCTTTGGTAATACTTTGTCCATCCTCGGTATGAAAGTCAGTTTTGTCATAAAGGGATTGTACCTGATCGCTGATCAGACCAGGATTATCCAGCCAGAGGGTGGTATTGGAGGGAATAAAGTCCAGGAAGGAGATTCGCTGTTCTCCCATCTCATGTTCCCATTGGATATTTGGAATGATATTTACCTTTTTTACTGTTTTCAGTGAACGCTGCGTGTCGGTATCGAAGATCCGGATGGAGTCTACCTCGTCATCAAAAAAATCGATGCGGCAGGGATGTGATGATGCGTAGGAGAATACATCTACAATACCTCCCCGGATGGAAAACTGTCCGGGTTCATATACAAAATCAACAAGCCGGAAGTCGTAGGTTTGCAGTATCTCCTCCAGGAAGGCCATATCGATTTTTTCACCTTTCCTTATCTCAAGGGTTGTCTCCCCCAGTTGTTTTTTGGTCACCACCGATTCCACCAGAGCCTCTGCATAGCTAATGATGAAGCTGGCCACCCTTCGCTCCGAGAGCCTTTTCAAGGTTTGGGTCCTGGTGATTATATTGGCTTCATCGGTCTGCTGGTACTGGACCGAGCGCTTGTAGGAGGAGGGGAAAAAGAGGGTACGGTCGGGTCCTTCTTCCAGCGTCACCAGGTCGGTATAAAAAAAAGCCGCTTCCTCCTTGTCGTTGAAAATCAACAGGTGCGAGCCCTTGAGCTCTCCCAGGCAGGCCTGGATCAGTGCCGAGCGTGCCGATCCGGCCAGTCCTTCCAGGTACTGAACCTGGTGACTCTCTTCACTAAGCGAAGCGCTGAGTCCACCGAAAAGTGGATGCTTTGGATAAGGATTCCGAATCATGATCTAAGTGAAGTTTGGATCTTACTCGTTTCCGGCCAGGTAGGAAGGCACAGATCCATCCAGGAAATCTTCCCGTACCGGGCTGAAAACATCCAGGACCACACCCGCTTCAAGACATACAGCACCGTGGATCAGATTGGGCGCAATATACAGTCCGTCACCTGCCTCGATAACATGTTTTTCCCCGTCGATGGAAAATTCGAATTTTCCACTGTGGCAAAAGGAGGTTTGGGTATGAAAGTGTGTGTGTTGACTGGCAATGCTTCCCTTTTCAAACTTGACTTTCACCATCATGATCTGATTGTCCCATCCTAGAATTTGTCGGGAAAGCCCGCCGCCAAGTTGCTCCCAATCGCTTGATCTGCCTGGGATAGCAGTGTTACTTGCTCTTTTCATTGCTTTGTTTTTTTAAAGTTAGATCATGCCCTGTCCCACGGTATAGACCAGGATCAGCCCGATGATGCCTACAATGCCGCCCACGATGGCCATGGGCAGGAGGTTTCGCCTGATCAGCAAGCCTTCAACCCCTACCAGTCCCACCGTTGCACAGGCAGCAATTACATTATGCACACAAATCATATTGCCCATGGCACCTCCGATATTCTGCAGGCTCACCACCAGGATGGTGGAGACGCCCAGCTGCTCGGCCACGGAGAACTGGAACAGGGAAAAGAGCATATTTGATACGGTATTGGAACCTGCCATAAAGGAGCCCAGGGCACCAACAAAGGCATCCACCAGAGGCCAGGAGCCCTGGAATATTCCGCTCATGGCCGTGGCCATGGCAATGGGCATCCCCACGATCCCATCGGGATTGTTCCCCGACTGCATCATGATTCGCACCATGGGTACCGCAAAGATCAGCGCAATCAGGGGATTTTTAATTCGTTTAATGGCTTCAGACCAGGCAGCTCCTACCTCTCTTTTTTTCATGCCAAAGAGGGGAATGCAGAGCAGGGAAACCAGGATAAAGGGCAAGATGCCCGGATTATACAATGGATCAATGGTTCCGCTTACCGAGGTGCCAAACAGACCGGTATAGGGGATATCGGCCGACTTCACCCATTCATAGATGGGGAGCGTGCGGACCCTGGTAAGTACCAGCAACAGACCAATCATCACATAGGGCATCCAGGCCTTCAGGATGGAACTTTTTGCAGCGCCCGGTTTATCCATGCTGATGGAGCCCACCCAGTTCTTCTCCCATGTTGAACGCTTAGGAAAGTCCCAGGTGGTTTTGGGAACCAGGAATCCTGCTTTGGTGGCAGGGATCAGGATGGCCAGTCCAAGAAGTCCACCCAGCAAACTGGGGAATTCAGGTCCCAGCAGCAAGGCCACCGCCACATAGGGTCCCACAAAACAGAAGCCTGCAAAGAGCGCATAGGGCCAGATGGCCAGTCCATCTTTAATGCTGCGCTTCTCCCCAAAGAAGCGGGTCATCATGACCACCATAATTAAAGGCAGGAGCAGTCCGGGCAAGGCATGCTGCAGGGCGGTCCATACCCCGATCTGCTGCATATATTCCGCGTAAGTGAGTCCCGATTGGGCAATGTACTCCTGCACAGAAGGGATATCCAGGGAGGGTTGGATCCCAAGAAGTGTGGGAGTACCCACCGATCCGAAGGATACCGGAGTTACATTGGCAATCAGTGCCACCATCACTGCGGCCAGGGCGGGAAATCCCAGAGAAAGCAGCAGGGGAGCGGCAAGTGCTGCGGGGGTGCCAAAACCGGCCGACCCTTCAATAAACCCACCAAAGAGCCAGGCAATGATAATGGCCTGCACCCGTTTGTCTGCTGAAATATTGGTGAACCCTCGGTTGATCGCCTCGATGGCACCGCTTTCCCGCATGGTAAACAGCAATAGCAGGGCGCCAAATACAATAAAGAGGATCTTGAAGGCAATGACCACTCCGTTGACTGTTGAGGCCACAATCCAGTTGCCGGGAGTCTTCCAGATAAACAGGGCCAGGGCCAGGGTAAGTACAAAAGCCAGGGGCATTGCTTTGGTGGCAGGCCAGCGGAATCCCACCATTAAAATAAAGATTGCTATAATGGGCAGGGCGGCCAGCAGGGCCAGGATTCCGACAGACATTTGCAAGAGTTTTGTTAGAGGGATCAAAATATCCAAAAAAATCCAATATTTTTATACTAAGATGAATATTCTGATAGCACCCGACTCATTTAAGGATTGTCTGAGCGCCATGGAGGTGGCATCTGCATTGGGCAGGGGGATCCAAAAAATTATTCCTGATGCCTCCATTTCCTTGCTTCCCATGGCCGATGGCGGAGAGGGGACCGTGGAATCGGTAATTGATGCTACCCGGGGGAAAATACTTAGGCTGAAGGTAATGGATCCGCTGATGCGTGAAGTTCCCTCTTTCTATGGCATTACTGGAGACGGGGAGACTGCTGTAATCGAAATGGCTGCTGCATCGGGCATTGAACTTCTGAAGGGGAATGAGCGCGATCCCTGGATCACATCCACCTTTGGTACCGGACAATTGATCAGGGATGCATTGGATCATGGTGTCAGGAAGATCCTGCTGGGGATCGGGGGAAGTGCCACCAATGACGGAGGCGCCGGGATGGCCCAGGCTTTGGGCGTGCATTTTGGTGGAAAGTTCGGGGACTTGCCCATTCAGGGAGGCGGTGCCCTGGGTGAGGTGGAACAGATTTATATGGAGGGTTTGGATCCACGGATACATACTACTGAAATAATTGTGGCCTGTGATGTAAGCAATCCACTTACCGGTCCCCAGGGTGCATCACACATTTACGGACCTCAAAAAGGGGCCGATGAGGTGATGGTGGAAAAACTGGACCGGAACCTGCTCCACCTGGCTGAGCTCATACAGGATCAACTGGGGAAGGAGATCTCTGAGTATCCCGGAGCCGGAGCAGCCGGCGGACTGGGAGGGGGACTGATGGCTTTTCTGAATGCGGACCTGGTGGGAGGTTTTGATATGGTGGCCGGGGTATGCGGACTCCGGGAAAAGATCAGGGAAGCCGACCTGGTAATAACCGGGGAGGGAAAGATGGACGCCCAGACCCGCTTTGGTAAGACGCCCTTTGGGGTGGCCCAGATGGCCCTTAAGCTGGGTAAGCCAGTGATTGGAGTGGCAGGTACACTGGATGAAGATGCAAGTCTCTTGTACGAACTGGGTTTTGATTTGCTGATGCCCATCCAGGAAAAACCGGGCAAGCTTGAATCATCACTGAAAAATGGCGAGCAGCTCCTGGAACGAACAGGGGAGCGGATGGCCCGGTTGCTTAGAATGGAGATTTAGTTAATTTTGCCGATCAGTCCGCATTAATCATTGCATATATGCTAGTATTCAAATTTGGCGGGGCCTCTGTAAAGAGTGCCGAAGCAGTTAAAAATATTGTTGAGATTCTTCAGCGCTACAGGGAAGAACAAATTGTGGTGGTTGTTTCTGCCATGGGGAAGACTACCAATGCCCTTGAAGCGATCATCGATTACTATACCTCCGGGAAGAGTGAGGAGATGAAGCTGGCGTACAAAGCGCTCTTAGCATCTCACATGGAGGTGATGGACGGACTCTTTGAGGAAAAGGGCCACAAAGTATTTGCAGAAGTGGAGGACTTGTTTGACGATCTGGCCGACAGGCTGGCCAAAGAGCCTACTCTTAATTATGATTTTGACTACGACCAGTTGATCTGCTATGGAGAGCTGCTCTCAACCACCATTATTGGGAATTATTTGAATAGTTCGGAGCTAAGCACCCGGTGGATGGATATTCGCCGTTCACTTAAAACCAACAATACCTGGCGCGAAGCCAAAGTCGACTGGGAGCTGTCCAGTCAGCTTGTGAATGAGAATTTTATATTTAACGGGGAACGGATTCTGATTACACAGGGTTTTTTGGGATCCACCATTAACGATCAGACCACCTCGCTGGGCAGGGAGGGATCGGACTATACAGCTGCCATTCTTGCTTATATGCTGAAGGCCGAAAACGTCACCATCTGGAAAGATGTGCCGGGTGTGTTAAATGCCGACCCCAAATATTTCGATGATACCATCCTGCTGGATAAGTTATCTTATCTGGATGCCATTGAGCT